>JBDTOF010000212.1:0-3039 GCA_039933375.1 Chloroflexota bacterium | reverse complement strand
CCAGGCCACCAGGACGGCGATCACGAACATGAGCGGCCACTCGGTGAGTTCGAGCTCGGCGAACGGAGCACCAAGCCTCGGGGCAATGGCGTATGCGCCAATGGCGATCGAGGTGATCCCGATCCGCCACAGGGTCCCCGCCGGCCCGAACAAGAAGGCGTGGAGGACGAGCACCACGAAGATCACGTGGATCAGAAATTCGGCGGGGCCGACCTGGGCCACAGTCAGGCCGGCAAACAGGAGGGCCGTCGCGTCCAGGGCGGCCGACACGAGGCGCGGACGGCCCATCACGCGTGTCGCCCACCGGTCGACCCGGCGACCCCAGGACGGCGCGGTCTCCAGCGAGGCGATCGCGCTCGCTGCGACTGGCGGATCTGCTCGGACGCCGGCCGCCGCGGACGGTTCGAGGGCCTCGGTGTAGGTGGGGATGGTCAGGGCGGACACTCCGTTTGGTTCATTCTGAGTATATATACCTTGGGACTGCGAACTCACGCTCAACCTCAGGCCGGTCGCTTTTGCCACGTCTCCCCGAAGTTGACGTGGCGCCGGTCCTGAGTTGCATGCCGTAGTCGCGGCATTAGGAGGGATTTCATGCGCGCCCGACTTCCGATTGCGCTCGCGGCCAGCCTGGCGATCGTCGCCGCTGGTTGCGGAGGAGCAGCCACACAGGCCCCAGCCCCCGCGGGCGGCGCCAGCGCCATCAATGCCGATCTCAAGGAGTGGCAGATCAAACTTGACTCCTCCGTGGGTAAGGCAGGCACCGTCACCTTCACCATCAAGAACGGTGGCGAGGAGACGCACGAGTTCGTGGTCGTGAAGACGGACCTGGCTGCGGACGCGCTGCCGGTCGTCGACGACAAGGTCTCCGAGGATGCCGTCACGGCCGTGGACGAGGTAGAGGACATCACGGCGGGCTCCACGGCGACGCTCGAACTGACCGACCTGGCAGCGGGACACTATGTGGTCATCTGCAATCTGCTCGCCCACTACGGCAAGGGCATGCATGCGGAATTCACCGTCCAGTAAGCCGGTCCTGAGCTAACCGCTCACAACTTCGGTCCGGGATGAACGACCGAACCTCTCCCAGACGGCACCTGCTCATCGCGGGTGCCGTCTGGGCCGTCCTGTCCATCGTCGGGATCCTGGTCGTCCTGGGACTGCAGATCCTCCCGATCATCGCTTCGCGAGAGGCGGTGATCATGGAGCACGCGTTGATCGTCCTGACCGTCGTCTCCGTGCCGGTTCTGATGTTCGTCGTCGTGGGCCTGGCGTACCCGGCCATCAGGTTCAGAGCCCGCCCAGGTGACGAGGACGGTCCCCCGATTCACGGGCACCATCGCCTCGAGGTCGGCTGGGTCCTCGGCACGTTCGCGATGGTGGTTGGCCTGTTCGTCTACGGCTCGATCGGCTTGCTCGATATCCGCGGCGATCAGCAGGCCGTCCTCGAGGTCGAGGCGCACGCCAAGCAGTGGGAATGGGACTTCGAGTATCTCGGCAAGGAGTTCCATTCTCCGGAGCTCGTCCTGCCCGTTGGGCAGCGCGTCCACATCCTGATCGAAGGCAAGGACGTCGTCCATTCGTTCTCGGTGCCGGCATTCGGCGTCAAGCAGGATGCGGTGCCCGGGCGCATTACCCAGATCTACGTCACGCCGACCATCGTCGGCAAGTACGGCGTCCAGTGCGCCGAGTTGTGCGGTCTTGGGCACACGAAGATGCTTGCGCCAGTGACCGTGATGGAGCCCTCCGACTTCGCTGACTGGCTGGCCGGTATGCAAGCCGGGACAGGGGGGTAGACATGTCGGTGAGTCGATTGCCTGCCCTGCGATTCGCTGCTCCCGGTCTTCGCCGTGGCGTGCTCGGCGGCGTCATCGGGGCCGCGGTCGGTGCCCTTCCTGTCGTCCTCCTGACGACGGCAGGAAACGACATCAATTCCGCTCACCTCCTTGCGCTCGGCTACGTGGGCCTGCTGATCGGCTGGTTCGCGGGTCTCGGCGCCTTCGGGTCCTGGCTCCGCTGGGCAGTCGGTCGCGAGGCTGACCATGGCGCCGCGATTGCCGCCCATGGCCATGCCGGCGATTGGCGTCGCTACTTCCGATTCACGACCGACCACAAGGTCATCGGAATCCAGTACTTGCTGGCATTCCTGGCCCTCTTCCTCATTGCCGGATCCCTGGCCATGGTCATGCGCCTCGAGCTCGCCCAGCCGGGCAAGCTTTTCGGGACGGACACCTACAACACGATCATGAGCACCCACGGGACGCTCATGATCTTCGTCGCCCTGAACACGATCGTGGGTGGCCTCGGCAACTACTTCGTGCCGTTGATGATCGGCGCCCGGGATATGGCCTTCCCGCGGCTCAACGCGATCAGCTTCTGGTTCGTCCCGCCGGCCGTCCTCCTGATCCTGCTCAACCCCGTCTTCGGAGGGTTCGACACGGGCTGGACCGGCTATCCGCCGCTGAGCCGCCAGGCCAACCTCGGCGAGCAGGCCTTCCTGCTGACCTTCATCACCATGGGCATCAGCTCCATCGTGAGCGCGGTCAACTTCCTCGTGACCGTCGCCAAGATGCGGACGACTGGGATGAGCTGGATGCGACTGCCGATCTTCGTCTGGTCGCTGACGGTGACGACGGCGATCGTGCTCGTCGCAACGTCGGTCGTCGCGAGTGCATTGACCATGTCGCTCTTCGATCGGATCCTCGGGACCGACTTCTTCCGAGCGGCCGGTGGTGGCGATCCGGTCCTCTACCAGCACCTCTTCTGGTTCTACTCGCACCCGGCCGTCTACGTCATGGCGGTACCGGCGTTTGGAGCCGTCCTGGAGGTCGTCCCGGTCTTCGCTCGCAAGCCGTTGTTCGCCTATCGACTGGCGGTGCTCTCGTTCATTGCGATCGGGCTGCTCAGCTTTATGGTCTGGGCGCACCACATGTTCGTGAGCGGCATGGCCGAGTTCTTCCACATCCCGATCATGGCCACGACGGAGCTGATCTCTGTTCCCACGGGCATCGTGTTCTTCTCGGCGATCGGCACGATCTGGCT
>JBDTOF010000211.1:0-3340 GCA_039933375.1 Chloroflexota bacterium | reverse complement strand
GCGTCGCCGGTGTCGCTCATCGCGCGCCCCTGAGCCGCTCCCGCAGGTCCCGTACGAGGTACCACGCGGGCGAGACGACGAGATCGAACGTCCCCGGGTGTCGAATCTCGCGACCCCCGAACCGTCGCTTGAACGCTGAGAACCCGTGCCACGACTCATCGGCCTCCGGGTCACGAGGGTCGTGGACTCCCCACAGGTCGAACCAGCGGACCCCGTCGCCTGCCAGGGCGTGCATCGCCGCCGCCATGACGCCGTAGCCCGGGTTCGCGTGCCGGTTCGCCTCGTCGCGGAGTGAACCGCCATACAGGTAGGCAGCCCGGTCCCCGGTACGCGCGACGATCATCACGCCGAGCGCCCGGCCGGCAAGACGACCGATCAGCAGGTACCAGCCGCCGGTCGCGGTGAGCCCACGGGCAAGGTCGAGTAGAAACGCAGCGTCGTGCGTGCGAAATCCTCCGCGTGCCCCGGTCGCGTTCAGCAGGTCCGTCGCCTCGCTGATCAGTTCCGGATCTGCCGTCCGGCTGACCTCGACCACCACGCCCTCCCGGGCGCTCCGACGGGCCAGGTTCCGCGCCTCCGGGGACCAGCGCGCTTCACGCTCCGCCGGCTCTCCCGAGAGGTCGACGATGAGCGTGGTCCGGGCCTGGAGATCCCGCCTGGCAGGTCGCAACCCGGACTCGACCAACGCGGCCACCACGGCGTCCGTGTCGTCCGGCCCGACACGGTCCGCCGCAGGATCCACCTTGACCACGATCCCCCGCTCTGCACGTGCGACGTCCCGCAGCCCCTCGAGCAACTGCTCGAGAATGCCCGTGGCGACTGGCGAGGATCGGTCCCATACGGGCCCGTGGGGTGCGTAGAGGATCGTCCGTCCAAAGTCGGTCGGGCGGACGAGCGCCTGGACCACACCCAGGATCTGCCCGTCATCGTCGACGACGATCGTCCGGATCGGGCGCTGGCCGGTTGGGCCCATCGCCTCGCCCCAGGCCCAGGACTGGAGGACGTCGGCCTCGGGTCGCCTCGCCAGGAAGGCATCCCAGCTTGCTCGGTCGGTTTCGCCGGCGGCAACTCGTCGGATCATCGCCTGATCCGCCGGCTGATTCCACGCATGACACGTCCGGCGGCGTATCGCCGCGGATGGAGCACTCGCTCGTGGGCTCCAACCTGATTGATCCACTCGGCCCCGAACGACCGCTTGTGCTCATAGAGGCCGTACATCGGGTCGCCCGGCTGCGGTTCGTGGTGGGCCCCGGCGACATCCACTCCGCCGAGATCCATCTCGGCGCAGCCCTCGCGAATCGCCAATTGGATCGCCCGCCATCGAAGCAGGTGAAAGATCCCCGGGTGTTCACGGCGTGCAGCAGCATGATCGGCCGAGTACGCGGTCGAGAGTCGCCCGCCGTGCCGGTGCAGGAGCAGGCCAGCCAGTGGTGATCCGGAGCGATCCCGGGCTTCGAGGTGGACGACGAGTCCGGCATCGTGCGCAGCCCGCCACCAGGCCAGAAACGAAGCGCGGGGGCCCAGGCTGAAGTGCCGTCGCTCTCCCGTCTCGAGCAGGAGATTGAAGAATCGGTCAAGGGCAGCCTCGAGTGGCTCCGTGGGCCGCTCGAAACCATGTTCTGCAGAACGGTCGTCGATAAGCAGGTCATGACGGATGACGGATACCCCATCGCGTTCCGCCCGGGCGATCCGCTGGCGCGTGGCCTTTGCGACTGATGCCAGGACACCGTCCTCGTCGGCGCCCTGTCCGAGCACGAGGCCCATGCGGTGGCGCGACGGCTGGATCTCCTCGATCTGGCGGAAGCCGAGGCGTTCGAGGGCCGCTTCATAGCCAGTCCCGCTGACGACCTCGGGGTCCGACGCGATCACGACGCCGCCGCGTGGCTCGATCCAGTCCACGACGCCCTCGAGTCGCGCCGCCATTACGTCCGCGCTGCTGGATGGAATCGGTCCGCGCGGCAGGTACCACGTGCCCCCGCCGATCACGGGCAGCCGTCGTTCCAGGGCCAGGACAGCTGACCCGTCGTCCCCGACGAGGAACGCTGGGTGCCACCCGGTCCGGCGTCGATGTTCGGCCCACGCCCGCGACTGAAAGACGTGGCCGCCTCCTGTATGGACCGTCAGGTCATCCCATGCGTCGAGCTCGGCGGGATCGGCCGCCCGAAATGTCGTCACGGCAGCCGGACTTCGTTGGAGGTCTCGACTGCGGCCCGGCCCGCGGTATCGCGTGCTCCGTGCAGATCGCGCTCGAACGCGCCTGTCACGATCGGCGGCGACGGCGGTACTGGTCGGCCACGAGCCCGACGATAGTGGGCAGCTCGGGGATCCGCAAGATGAAGGCCACGGCAACGTAGATGGCCCCACCGGCGAATGAGGCGACGGACAGGCCAACGAGGATGGCGAGCTTGGTAGAGCCTGGTGCGACCAATTCACCCAGCACGGTCGACACCCCCACGGTCAGGGCACCGGCGGCGAGGGCGCCGATCACGGATTCCGCAAGCACCCGGACGACGGTGGACGGCGCGAAGGTCGGGACGTGGCGCCCCAGGGCAACGAGCAGGTAGAGCGCCTCGACCCATGCCCCGATCGCGATCGCTGCCGCGAGCCCGGGCAGGCCGAACGGCCCGACGAAGATAACCCCGAGGGTGGTGTTGATGACGACTGCGACGATCGCGGCAATGACCGGCGTCCTCGTGTCCTGACGCGCATAGAAAGCGCGAGCGAGGACGGCGATCGACGCATGCGCTGGGAGTCCGAACAAAAATGCGGCAAGGACAGCGGCCGTGCCTTCGATGGCTACGCGATCGAATCGGCCATACCCGAATAGCAGCTCGACCATCGGAACCCGCAGCGCGATGCCGAGGGCCACGATCGGGACCATCACGAACACCAGGAGTCGCACGGCACGCGTCACGAGCGAGACGTAGGTTTCGACGGCTCCGAGGGCGTGCTCCCGCGAGATCGACGGGAAGATCACGATCCCAAGGGGAATCCCGATCACGCCCAGCGGGATCTGGAGCAGGGCGAACGCGATCGCATAGGTCGATACGGCCCCCTCGCCCAGCGATGAGGCGAGAGCGGTCATGACGATGAAGGTGATCTGCGTAGCCCCCAGCCCAAGGGCCCGCGGACCGAGCAGCGCCAGGACGCGCCGGGCCGCGCTGTCATCCAGGTCAATGCGCAGGATCGGCCGGAAGCCGAGCCGAAGGATCGAGGGCAGCTGGACGGCCAGATGGCCCGCGGCACCGACGACGACACCGATGGCCAGGCCCGTCACGCCGAGGGTTGGCCCGAGCAACACGGCGCCGCCGATGATCATGATGTTGTAGACGATCGGGGC
>JBDTOF010000210.1:0-6150 GCA_039933375.1 Chloroflexota bacterium | reverse complement strand
CTGAGATCGAGGCGGCCCACGCTGCCAATCTCATCGTGATCGTCGCCACCGACATCCTCGCCGCGGTACTCCTGGAGAGTCCCGGTGCACAGGGTGCCGACGTCGTCGTCGGCAGCAGCCAGCGTTTCGGCGTCCCGATGGGGTATGGCGGACCGCATGCCGCGTTCATGGCCACGCGATCCGCTTTCAGGCGGAATCTGCCCGGCCGGCTGGTTGGTGTATCGGTCGATTCCGATGGGGCACCGGCCTACCGCCTCACGCTTCAGACCCGGGAGCAGCACATCCGGCGCGAGAAGGCCACTTCGAACATCTGCACCGCGCAGGTGCTTCTCGCGGTCATCGCCAGCATGTATGCCAGCTGGCACGGCCTATCCGGACTGCGCGCCATCGCCCTGCGAGTCCACGGGCGCGCTGCAGCCATGGCGTCCGGTGTACGCGAGGTGCCCGGACTCTCCCTCCGGCACGATCAGTTCTTCGATGCGATCGCGATCGAGACGGGGGACCCGGAACGAGCGGACGCCCTGGTTGCCTCGGTCGCGGATGCTGGTTTCGAGCTCCGCCGCCTTGACGCAACCGGCGTTGGTATTGCGTGCGACGAGACAACCTCCGAATCCGATGTCCTGAGCGTGCTCGCTGCTCTCGGGGCGACGCTTCCGGGCCCTGGCACCGTGGCCGAGGTCGTGGCCGCGTCCCTCCCCGCCGAGCTGCGACGGACGGATCAGATCCTGACCCACCCGGTCTTCTCGCTCTACCGCTCCGAGACCGAGATGCTCCGCTACATCTTCCGTCTCGCCGAGAAGGACATCACCCTGACCCGCTCGATGATCCCGCTCGGCAGTTGCACCATGAAACTGAACGCGACGACCCAGATGATGGGCATCGGGCTGCCAGGGTTCTCACGGGTCCACCCGTTCAGCGATCCCGCCCGGTTGCCGGGCTACACGCGGCTGTTCACGGAACTTGAGTCCTGGCTCGCCGAGATCACGGGCTTCGAGGCGGTCAGCCTCCAGCCGAACGCCGGCTCGCAGGGTGAGTTCTCGGGCCTGCTCGCCATCCGTGGCTGGCATGCCTCTCGCGGTGAGGGCCATCGCAACGTCTGTCTCATCCCGGCATCCGCCCACGGCACGAATCCCGCGAGCTCGGTGATGGCCGGCTACCGAGTGGTCGTCGTGGCGACGGATCCGCATGGCAACGTGGACCTGGATGATCTGCGCGCGAAGATCGCGGCCAACGCGGCCGACCTCGGCGCGCTCATGATCACCTACCCGAGCACGCACGGCGTGTTCGAGGAATCAATCGTCGAGATCTGCCGGCTCGTCCACGAGGCGGGCGGCCAGGTCTACATGGACGGCGCGAACATGAATGCCCAGGTCGGCCTGTCCCGGCCGGGCGACATCGGAGCCGATGTCTGCCACCTGAACCTGCACAAGACGTTCGCGATCCCGCACGGTGGTGGGGGACCGGGCGTCGGCCCGATCGGGGTCGCCGGCCATCTCACTCCGTTCCTGCCCGGGGTGGGTCTCGA
Organism: Chloroflexota bacterium; assembly: GCA_039933375.1. Classification (GTDB taxonomy): domain Bacteria; phylum Chloroflexota; class Limnocylindria; order Limnocylindrales; family CSP1-4; genus UBA5189. The sequence goes on along the minus strand of JBDTOF010000210.1, from coordinate 4,625 downwards.
CGATCCCGGTCGCGTGTCGTCCGCCTCGTACGGCAGCGCCAGCATCCTGCCGATCTCGTGGGCCTACGTGGCGATGCTCGGCAGCGAAGGTGTTCGGCGCGCGACTGAGATCGCGATCCTCAATGCCAACTATCTCGCCAGCCGGCTCGGCGAGGCGTTTCCGGTCCTGTATGTCGGAGAGAACGGGCACGTTGGGCATGAATGCATCCTCGATGTGCGGCCAGTTTCGTCAGCAAGCGGGGTGACCGTCGATGACATCGCCAAGCGGCTGATGGATTTCGGGTTCCACGCGCCGACGATGAGCTTCCCGGTCGTCGGGACGCTGATGATCGAACCGACGGAATCGGAATCCAAAGCCGAGCTCGACCGGTTCATCGATGCGCTCCTCCAGATCCGTGCCGAGATCGCCGAGATCGAAGCCGGTCACGTGCCCGTGGAGACCTCGGCGCTCCGGAACGCTCCGCACACGGCCGCGGATCTCCTGCGCGACGAGTGGGCACGCTCGTACACGCGCGAGCAGGGCGCGTTCCCACTCCCGTGGGTTCGGGCTCGCAAGTACTGGCCTCCGGTCCGCCGCATTGACAACGTCTACGGCGATCGCAACGTCGTCTGTGCGTGCCTTCCGGTTGAGGCCTACGCGGAGGCGTCGGGGGAGACGCAGCTTCTCGTCATGGTGGAGTAGGCGCCGACCACGCCGCGGCCGTATCCTCATGCCCCGGCACCAGACAGTGACCGGCCTGCAAGCTCGAGGAACACGTCCGCCTTGATCTGCACCACCTGCGGTACCGAGAACCGGCCCGGCGCGAAGTTCTGCATGGAATGCGCGACGCCGTTCGCGGTCGGGTGCCCGTCTTGCGGGACGTCGAACGCCCCAGGCGCCAAGTTCTGCTCTGAGTGCGCGACGTCCCTCGCGCCCTCGGGTGCCCGATCAGCGACGGCCGGTGCGGTCGGCGACCCAGCCGGCCCGATCATCGCTGATGGTGGTGCGGAGCGCCGGCTCGTTTCGGTGCTGTTCGCCGACCTCGTTGGCTTCACGCCCTTTGCCGAGGAGCGAGACGCGGAGGATGTCCGCGAAACCCTCACCCGGTACTTCGAGCTCGCCACCGATGTCATCACCCGCTATGGCGGCATCGTCGAGAAGTTCATCGGCGACGCGGTCATGGCGATCTGGGGAGCACCGATCGCCCGCGAGGACGACGCGGAGCGGGCCGTGCGGGCTGGCCTCGAACTGGTCGATGCCGTCAAAAGCCTCGGCCCGACAATCCAGGCGCGGGCCGGCGTCCTGACCGGCGAGGCGGCCGTCACGATCGGCGCCACGAACCAGGGGATGGTCGCCGGAGACATCGTCAACACCGCTGCCAGGCTCCAATCAGCCGCGGCGCCTGGCACGGTCCTTGTCGGCGAGGCCACCCAGCGGGCGGCGTCAGGCGCTGTCGTCTTCGAACAGGCCGGCGACCAGACATTGAAGGGCAAGGCGAGCCCGATTCCCGCCTGGCGTGCGGTCCGCGTGGTTGCCCAGCGGGGTGGACGTGGCCGATCGGACACGCTCGAGGCGCCCTTCGTCGGACGGGACGAGGAAATTCGGCAACTCAAGGACCTGTATCACGCCACCGTACGTGAGAGCCGGCCCAGGCTCGTAAGCGTGATCGGACCCGGCGGAATCGGCAAGACGCGTCTTGCCTGGGAGTTCCTGAAGTATGTCGACGGGTTGCTCGAGAACGTCTGGTGGCATACGGGACGAAGTCCGGCGTACGGTGACGGAATCACGTTCTGGGCCCTCGGCGAGATGATCCGCGGCCGCGCCGGGCTCGCCGAGACCGACGACGAAACGACTACCCGGACGCGAATCACGGAGACCGTGCGAACGCATGTGACGGATGCGGCTGAAGCCCGCTGGATCGAATCCGCCCTCCTCGCGCTGCTCGGCTTCGACTCTGACCTCCCCTCCGATCAGCTCTTCGCAGCCTGGCGAACCTTCTTCGAGCGACTCGCCGCAACCTCGCCCGTCGTGATGGTGTTCGAGGACCTCCATCATGCCGACAGCGGTCTGCTCGACTTCATCGACCACCTGATGGAATGGAGCCGAGGCACTCCGATCACGGTGATCACCCTTGCTCGCCCGGAATTCCTCGTGCGTCGACCCGATTGGGGCGCCGGAAAGCGCTCGTTCGCCTCGATCTACCTCGAACCACTCGCTCCGTCGGAGATGGAGAGGCTGCTGGCTGGCCTCGTGCCCGGACTGCCACCCAAGGCCGTCCAGAGCATCGTCGGTCGCGCTGACGGGATCCCGCTGTACGCGGTTGAAACGGTTCGCATGCTCCTGGCTCAGGGGCGCCTGGTTCTCGACGGCGAGTCCTATAAACCAGTGGGCGACCTCGATGATGTCGCCGTCCCGGAGACACTGACTGCGCTGATCGCTGCCCGTCTCGACGGGCTCGATCCGGTGGATCGCGCCCTTGTCGAGGATGCCGCGGTGCTGGGGCAGAGCTTCTCGCTCGCGGGACTCTCCGCCGTGTCAGGGATCGCGCGCGATGCGCTCGAACCACGCCTGCTCGCGCTCGTGCGACGTGAACTGCTCGTCCTCAATGCGGACCCAAGATCGCCGGAGCGCGGTCAGTACGCGTTCGTCCAGGCGCTGATCCGCGAGGTCGCCTACAACACGCTGTCCCGCAAGGATCGCAAGGCCCGCCACCTGGCCGCGGCGCGCTTCTTCGAGAGCCTCGGGACGGACGAGCTGGCCGGCGGACTTGCCGGCCATTACCTCGCCGCCCACGGACTAGCCAGTGACCCGGACGAAGCGGACGCCCTCGCGGCGCAAGCGCGAATTGCTTTGCGGGGAGCGGCGGAGCGCGCGGCAACACTCGGATCGCACGACCAGGCGCTGAAGTTCCTCGAGCAGGCGCTCGAGGTCACGACTGCCCCACAGGAGCGCGCCGAGCTCCACGCCCGGGCACTCGCGTCGGCGAACCAACGGCTCGAGACCGATCTGGCCATGAAGCATGCTGAGGCTGCCCTGCTCGAGCGAAGGCGGACGGATGATCGGTCGGCGATCACCATCGCCGTAGCCGACCTCGGTCTGGTCATTGCCCAAGCGTCCAGCGATCCGGAGCGCGCGATCGCCGTCCTCACCAAGGCTTGGGAGGAGTTCTCGGACCTCGAGCAGACAGCCGCGGGTGTGGCTCTCATGAAGACGATCGCGCGAGCCTACGGTGGGCTCAACGACAGGGTTGCAGCCCTTGAATGGGTCGAGCGGTTTCTGCCGATTGCCGAGCGACTTCGGCTGTTGGATGCGACGGCCTGGGGCATTATGGCAAGAGGCACGTCGCTCACCTGGCTCGGGCGGCCGCTCGAGGGTCTCGTCCTCCTGAGAGGAGCGCATCAACTCGCGCTGGCCCAGGAGCTGCGGGATGTCGAGCTCGGCGGACGCGTAAACCTGACGTTCTACGAGCAATGGGGCGATCCAATCGCGGGCGTTGCGCTGGCGCGTGAGGGACTGGAGATCGGCCAACGGATTGGATCCCGAACATACGGGTTCTCGATGGTCGGCAACGGCACGGTCGCGGCCTTCCGGGCCGGAGAGTGGGACTGGGCCGGTGCGCTCCTGGACGAGTGGTTGGCCCTGGATGCATCCGCGGTTCAGAAGGCCGAGTTACATGTTCAGCGTTCCATCCTCGGCTCTATGAGGGGTCAGGACTCCGGTCTGGATATCAAGGAAGCCAGACGTCTCCGGGTCGCGGGCGGCATCACCGACCCGCAATGGGAGTCGTACGAGCTATGGGCACAGGCGTGGGCTGCATTTGGGGGACGCGACTTCACCTCGAGTCGAGAATATGCACTCCGCGCAGTAGAGATCACGGACTACTTCGCGCCGCTCGTTTTGCCGCTCGCAGTTCGTGCCTCCTTGTGGACCGGCGATCGCAATGTCGCGTCGACTGTGGTTGCCACGCTCGACAAATCGAATCACGTTGGGGCAGCCTTCGATGCCGATCGGGCGACGGCCCGGGCCGGTCTGGCCGCGCTCGAGGGTCGCTGGCCTGCTGCGCTCGCCGGCTACCGCGAGGCGCTCCGCGCCTATCGACAGCTCGGGCTTGCCTTCGACGAGGCGGTCGCCGCCGTTGACCTGAGCGTGCTTGTTCCGGCGGCACACCGTGCCGCCCCCGACCTCGAGGCTGCGATCATGGCTGCCCGCGAAACCCTCACGCGACTCGGCGCCCGCCCGTTCCTGGCCCGGTTGGACGAGAGCGACCTACCCCCCGCGCAACGGATTGCCACGCGGACGTTCCCCGCGGGCAAGCCCGAGACCCAGCTCGAGCAGGCACCACGAGCCGCCGGGTATGGACCGTGAACCACATTGTCGCCGGAGATCTTCATGTTTCCAGGATCGGTCTCGGCACCTGGCAGTTCGGATCGCGCGAATGGAGCTACGGGGACGACTACGCAACCTCGATCGCCCCGGAGCTGATTCGTCGGGCCGTGGAGCTCGGGATCACGTTCATCGATACGGCCGAGTTCTACGGCCTGGGACACTCAGAGCGGATCATCGGGGAGACCCTTGCGACACTCTCCTCGGCCGACCGGCGAGCCCTCACCGTTGCCACGAAGTTCATGCCGGTGGCTCCGGCTGA
>JBDTOF010000209.1:0-1688 GCA_039933375.1 Chloroflexota bacterium | reverse complement strand
GATCGAGACCGCGGTGGAGCCGCGCTTCCAGGAGCATTTCATCGACGCGATGGCCCTGCCGCACCGGATCGCGCCGATGCCATTCCTGGCTGCGGCCGTGGAACTCCCCCCGCGCCGGGTCATCGGTGCTGGCGAGTTTGCGGGGGGACCGGACGGCGGTTCACAACATGGACGACGAGTGAATCGGCGACGGACCACCGTCGCCGCGACGGAGGAACGCTGATGCATGAAGGACCTCGCCATCGAACCGGGGGCCGCGCCGGCCGGATTGCAGCCCGCATGGCCGCCCACGTTGAGGCCGCTCCGTTCCTGACCCGCGCCCTGAAGCCGTTCGAGGTACTCAACGAGGAGGGCCTGTCGCTTTTGGAGCAGAACGCGGACACGATTCTCGAGGAGGTCGGGATCGAGTTTCGCGGTGACCCAGACGCACTTCGGCTCCTCCGAGAGGCCGGCGCCGACGTCACCGGCGAGCTGGTTCGCTTCCCGCGCGGCATGTGTCGCTCGATTGTCCAGGCGTCGGCGCCGCGCATCTTCAAGCAGCACGCCCGGAACCCCGAGCGGAGCGTGATGATCGGCGATCCGTACACCGTGCTCGCCCCGAACTATGGCTCGCCGTTCGTACGCGACCTCGACAACGGTCGCCGCTACGGGACGATCGAGGACTTCCGGAACTTCGTGAAGCTCACCTACATGAGCCCGAACCTCCACCACTCCGGCGGAACGGTCTGCGAGCCGGTGGACGTGCCGGTCAACAAGCGCCATCTCGACATGGTCTATTCGCACATCAAGTACTCGGACAAGCCGTTCATGGGCTCGGTGACCGCTCCATCGCGGGCCGAGGACACGGTTGAGCTGGCCAGGATCGCCTTCGGTGAGGACTTCGTCCGGGACAACACGGTCTGCCTCAGCCTCATCAATGCGAACTCCCCGCTCGTCTGGGACTCGACGATGCTCGGCGCAGCGCGGGCATACGCGATCAACAACCAGGCCACGCTCATCACCCCATTCATCCTGGCCGGGGCGATGTCCCCCGTCACCGTCGCCGGCACCGCGGCCCAGACCCTTGCCGAAGCGCTGGCCGGGATGACCTTCGTGCAGCTGACCCGCCCCGGCGCGCCGGTGGTGCTGGGTTCGTTCGCGTCGTCGATCTCCATGCAGTCCGGCGCGCCGACGTTCGGGACCCCAGAACCGGCCCTCGTGCTCTACACGATGGCCGCGCTGGCCCGGCGACTCGGCGTCCCATTCCGCTCGGGCGGCAACCTGTGCGCCAGCAAGGTCGCCGATGCCCAAGCGGCATACGAGTCCGCTGCCACGTTCCAGCCGACGATCCTCGCCGGGGTCAACTTCGTGCTCCACGCGGCCGGCTGGCTCGAGGGCGGTCTCGCCATCGGCTACGAGAAGTTCATCCTCGATGCCGATCAGTGCGGGATGGCCGGTGTCTTCGTCAACGGCGTGGACATGTCCGAGAACGGTCAGGCTCTCGATGCGATCCGTGAGAACGGGCCGGGCCTGCATTTCCTGGGCAATAGCCACACCCTCGCCAACTTCGAGACCGCGTTCTATCGCTCCGAGATCGCGGACAACAACTCCTACGAGCAGTGGCTCGAGGATGGCGGCCTCGATGCCGCCCAGCGCGCCAACAAGATCTGGAAGCGGATGCTCCAGGAATACGAAGCCCCGCCGATCGA
>JBDTOF010000208.1:0-1851 GCA_039933375.1 Chloroflexota bacterium | reverse complement strand
GGGGCTCGAAGGTCCGGCGTGCCGACGGGCCTGGTGCGACAGAGGCCGCCGCCTCGCCCCCGCGCCGCGTGTCGGCCGCACGTCCGCCCGCCAGGATTTCCCCCAGTCGCTCGAGGCTCGCGATGGTGCCCGCAGCCAGAAAGTCGTCGATGTACGGATAGGCAGCCCGCATGCCGGCGGCCAGCGGCTGATAGCCCGGCGTGCCAGCCAGCGGGTTCAGCCAGACCAGGCGATGGCAGTTGCGGCGCAGCCGCGCGGTTTCGATCTCCACGAGGCGAGGGTCTCCGCGATCCCAGCCATCGGAGACGACGATCACGATGCCGCTGGATCGCAGTGACCGACGCGCCCACTTGTGGTTGAACTCGCGGAACGACTCCCCGATCCTGGTCCCGCCCGCCCAGTCCGTGACGGCATCGGCGACCTTCGCGAGGGCCCGATCCCGGTTGCGATCCTTGAGGATCCTCGTGACGCGCGTCAGCCGCGTGCCGAAGACGAAGGATTCGGTCCGGACCGCGGACGACGCCGAGAGCGCCTGGGCAAATCGCAGAAGGAGCCGCGAATGGCGCTCCATTGAGCCCGAGATATCGCACAGGACGACGATCGGCCGAGGTCGCTTCACGGGTCGTCGCCAGACCCATTCGAGGATCTCGCCGCCGGTACCGAGATTGCGCCGGAACATCGCCCGCGGCGCGAGTCGCCGCCCGTGGCGATGGAGCTCGTAGCGGCGCGTCCGCCGGAGTTCGAGCTTCGGTTCGAGGAGATCAACGAGGCGTTCAGCATCTCGCAGCTCCTGGGCCGTCATCCGATCGAAGTCGCGGTGGCGCATCGTTTCGGACCGGCTGTACGCGTCGGGTGAGATGGATATGACGTCGGGAGCTGTCTCATCCTCGTCGCCGTCACCCTCGGTCGGGATCGGGACGCCGCGGCGATCCTCTGGCAAGTCCGAGCGCTCGTCGCCGGGCATGGCGCCGTCGGAGGGCGTTCCTTCGTCCGCCGGGACCACCTCGGGGTGGCCCTCGGTACCTGGTTCGCCGGTGCTCGAAAATGGGGAACGTCGGCGCCAGTAACGATCGAAGACCCGATCGTAGACCGGGCGATCGTCGCGACGGCGGGTGAACACCGCAGCCCCGGCAGCACGGACCACGTCGCGGTCTCCGATATCGACGACGCCGAGGGCTCGAGCGAAGTCGATCTCCGCGCTGACATCGACAGCGAGGCCAGCTACGCGCAGCGCACGTCCGAAGCCGACAGCGCGGGCGAGCAGGCGGTGTCCGTCAATCATCTCTCGCGGACCGCTCCGGATGATCGCCGGGTCGTGCGTCATGGCCGGTCGAGCCTCATGGCCGGTCGAGCCTCAGCGGCCCGCCGTCGCCTCGGCGAGGTACGACTTGACGGTGTCACCGCGGACCTGGCGGATGTCCTCTTCGTACTTGAGGACCACGCCGAGCGTCTCGTCGGCTATTTCGGGCGTCAGCTCGGCGGCCCCAAGAGCGAGCAGTGCCGATGCCCAGTCGAGGGTCTCGGCAATGCCCGGCACCTTCGTCAGATCGGCCTCCCGAAGTCGGTGCACGAACGCGACCACGGCCCGGGCGAGCGATTCGGGTGCGGCCGGAACGCGGGCCTGGACGATCTCGAATTCCTTGGCCGCGGATGGATAGTCGATCCAGTGATACAGGCAGCGCCGCTTGAGGGCGTCGTGGACCTCGCGGGTCCGATTCGAGGTCAGGATCACGCGCGGGGGCCGGTCGGCCTTGATCGTGCCGATCTCGGGAACGGTCACCTGGAAATCGGACAGGATCTCGAGGAGGTAGGCCTCGAACTCCTCATCCGCGCGGTCGATCTCATCGATCA
>JBDTOF010000207.1:0-12739 GCA_039933375.1 Chloroflexota bacterium | reverse complement strand
CCGCGGGGGAAGTCGCCGAGCGGGCTGCGCCCGCCACCGCCGCCGCGCCCGCCGCGCCCACGCCCGCCACCGCCGCCGCGCCCGCCGCAGCCGCGCCGAACGATGTGGACCTGGTTCGGGGCAGTCGCCTGATGACTCCGGCCATCGCGATTTCCCTGACCCTGCTCGTGCTCGCGGCGGCCGCGGCCATCTCATTCGTGGCGATGGCCGGTGGCCTCCAGTTGCCGACGAGCCCGCCATCCGGGGCCGTGCTGGCCTCGCCGACGCCGGGAATCGTGCCATCGGTGGAGCCGAGTGCCGCTCCCACGATCGCGCCGACCGCGGCACCGACGCCCCAGGCGACGGCATCGTCCTTGCCGAGCCCAAGCCCCTCGCTGGCGCCTACGCCGTTGCCGAGTAGCGACCGGTACCTGGTCCTGACTCCGTGCCCGTCGAAGCCCGACTGCTATCTCTACACGGTCAAGCGCGGTGACAGTCTCCAGCGGATCGCCCGCTACTTCGGCGTCCCGTACGACACCGTGCTGGCGATGAATCCGTCGATCACCGATCCATCGACGATCCATCCCGGGGACGTGCTGGAGCTTCCGCCTCCCACGCGCTAGCTAGCGGATCGGCGCCACAACCGTTCAAGCCCGGCCACGGCTGTCGAAAGGGGGCACCCGGGCAGACGCCCGTGGCTTCGGATGTCGCCCATGCACGGTCGGCTGGTCCCACGACCCTGACCTCAGGACCATCTGATGAATTTCCTGGTTGACGCAGCGATTCCGCGCGCTATGATGCCCGTAGTGGCGAGAAGTGGGGAGAAGTGGGGAACTGCTTCGACCTTACGCCATAGCGGACAACCGGTAGGGCACACCCGGGCACTCCGCGACTAATTGACGGGTTCGCGGCCTCGAAGCCGCGGGCCCGTCGAAACCTCAGATGCGGAAGGCGGCCCCATCGGTGTTCACCGGCGAGTACCGGCACACGCTCGACGGCAAGGGGCGACTCGCCGTCCCGGCGCGCTTCCGCGCACAGCTCGAGGACGGACCCGTCGTCTCGCGCTGGATCGATGGATGCCTGGCGATCCACACGCGGACCGGCTGGGACGCACTCGCCGAGAAGATCGCCGCACTCCCGATCACCGATGCCGCGTCGCGTCTCTTCGGGCGGAGCATCTTCGCCGGAGCCTCCGAGACGGAGATCGACCGGCAGGGCCGGATCCTCCTGCCGTCCTATCTCCGCGAGGGGATTGGGCTCGAGGGCGAAGCCGTCGTCGTCGGCTCCCGGGACCACGCGGAGATCTGGGCCCCCGCCACGTGGGCCGATTACCGCCGCGCGATGGATGACCCGGCGGCGTTCGCCCAGGCGATCCAGGGCCTGGGCATCTGATGGACCAACTCCGCTTCCAGGTCGCCGTTCGGAACCGCCGCGCGTCAGGCGATCCCCGATGAGCGCGGTCCATGTGCCCGTGCTCATCGAAGAGGTCGTCTCGATGCTCGCGCCCGCGCCCGGCAGCCTCCAGATCGACGGAACGATCGGGGGTGGCGGGCACGCCGAGCGGATCCTGGAGGCGACGAACCCTGATGGCCGCCTCCTTGGCCTCGATGCTGATGGGGCGGCCATCACCAGAGTTCGCGAGCGACTCGGCCCGCGCTTCGGTGATCGCCTGAGCCTGCGTCAGGCGAACTTCCGCGAGCTCGCATCGGTCGCGCCGGCAGCGGGCTTCGGGGAGGTCGACGGCTGCTTTCTCGATCTCGGGCTGTCCAGCTTTCAACTCGCCGATACGGAGCGAGGCTTCGGATTCCGAACGAAAGGGCTGCTGGACATGCGCTTCGACGTGACCAAGGGCGTTCCGGCCTCGGAGTTGATCGCCTCGCTTGACGCCCCCGAGCTGGTGGCCCTATTCCGACGCTACGGCGAGGAGCCGTTCGCCGGGCGCATTGCCCGAGCGATCGTGGAAGCCCGCCGAACGGCGCCCATTCGCACCGCTGAGGACCTTGCATCGCTGATCGAGCGCGTGGCCCCGGCCCAGGCGCCCGGCCGGCGGCGCATCCATCCCGCCACGCGTGTCTTCCAGGCCCTTCGCATCGCCGTCAACGAAGAACTCGATTCACTGGCCGTCGGCCTCGAGGCCGCCCTGGGCCTCATGCGACCCGGCGGACGCCTCGTCGTCCTCAGCTATCACTCGCTCGAGGACCGGATCGTCAAGCGCTACTTCCAGGCCGAACGACGCGGGTGTGTGTGCGCGCCCGAGGCCCCCGTCTGCATCTGTGGCCGCGTGCCGCGGGTGCGTCTCCTGGCCCCGAAGGGCCTCATCCCCGGCGAGGAGGAACTCGCCACCAACCCTCGAGCTCGGAGTGCGCGGCTCCGGGTCGCCGAACGTCTCGCCGCGTAGCCATCGTCAAACGGATCGGCGGAGTGGAGCCGCCGGACGTTCATCGGGAGGAGGAGTCCCCGTGAGCAAGCGTCATCAGACCAGCCGGCGTCGAACCTATGGCCGGCGACAGCACGAGGTCCACGAGCGTCAGGAACGGCGCATTGACCGCGGCCGACCGGAGCTGAGCTGGCCCGAGGCTGGCGATGCCAACCAGGCTGACCCGCTCTCGTTCATGGATCCACGGACGCCTCGTCTCCGATTTGGCTTCGCTGACTGATGGCTGTCTATCAAGGCGCCAGGCGACGGGGGTTCGAGCTCCCGCGACCTCATTTCGACCTCGACGCTCCGACCTTCCGGGCTCGTCCGCGCTCGGCGACGGCCGGGCTCCTGCGCGATGCTCGCTCGACCCGGGTGGGATCGATCCTCGCCGTGATCGTCGTTGCCTTCATGGTCGCGTTCCTGTCGCTCAGCCAGAGCGTCCGGGTTTCGGCGACCAGTTACGACATCGTCCGACTCGGATCGGAGTACGAGCGCCTGGACGCGCAGCGCCAGGACCTGCGCTCGAACCTCGATCGCCTGGGATCCGAGCCGGCGATCCGGAAGCTCGGCCTGGACAGTGGCCTGGGACAACTTGACGCGCCCCTGATCATCCAAGCTCGCTAGTCCGAACGGAGTTACCTGGTGATCCTGGGACGGACGGATTCGCGCGGCCGCCTGGTCTTCCTGCTGATCGTCTTCGTGCTGTTCGCTGGTGCGCTCATCGCGAGGCTCGGCTGGTGGCAGGTTGCCCGTCGGGATGACCTCGCCGCGAGCGCCCAGCGCCAGATCTTCCTGCGCACCGAAGTCCCCGCGATCCGCGGGTCCATCTACGATCGAAGCGGCACGGTGGCCCTCGCCTCGAGCGTTTCGCGGGATCGCTTGACCACTAACCCGAAGCGGCTCTCGTCAAACGATCGCGAGGTCCTCGTCGCGTTGCTGGCCGATCGGCTGGGACTGGATGATGCCGCGGTCCTGACCCTGCGTGCTCGACTCGCGTCGGATCAGTCATACGTCGTGCTCGCCCGTGACCTGCCCACCGAGCAGACCGACCTCATCGTGAGCGCGGCGCGCTCGAACGGGATCACGAGCCTGGGGGTTGAATCCACTCAGCTACGCCTGTACCCACAGACTGGCGGGGCGCCCAAGACATCGCTGGCGGCCCACCTGATTGGCTTCGTCAACCGCGAAGATGCGGGCCAGTACGGCGTCGAGCGCTACTACCAGGACCTGCTCTCAGGAACGCCGACGATCATGGAATCGGACCGCGACGCGAACGGTCAGCCGGTTCTCGAGACGGAGCATACGGTCTCCGCGGGCACCCCCGGGGCTGATCTTTCGCTGACCATCGACGCCGGGCTCCAGCTGGCTCTGGAGCAGGAGGTCATGGCGGCCTGGGTTGCAGATCGACCTCGAAGCGTATCTGCCGTCGTCATGGACCCGTACACCGGCGCGATCGTCGCGGAGGCGACATATCCGTCCTACGACGCCAACGACTACTCGACCGTCGCCTCGACGGACTCAGGCCGGTTCATCGATCCCGTGGTCTCGGAGGTCTATGAGCCCGGGTCGGTGTTCAAACTCCTGGCGGTCATCGCCGGACTCGAAAGCAAGACCGTGACGCTCCAATCGAAGATCAACGACACCGGAACCCTCAAGCTCGACCAGGGTAGGACAAGAGTCTCCGACGCGGACCTCAAGGCCATGGGCGTCCTGTCGCTCGCCGACGGCATCGCCTATTCGCGGAACGTCGTGGCCGCCAAGGTGGCCCTGGGCCTCGCCCCGAAGACCCAGGACGCGGCGAAGGTGCTGTACGGTGTCTGGACTCGGCTCGGTTTCGGGTCCAAGACCGGGATCGATGTTTCCGGAGAGGTCTCCGGTCTGGTTCGAGACCCAGCCGATCGGACCTGGCGGCAGATCGATCTTGCCAACGGCGCGTTCGGCCAGGGAGTCGCGGTCACGACGCTCCAACTGGCGACCGCCTATGCGGCAATGGTCAATGGCGGAATCATGCCGACACCGCACGTCGTGGCTGCCGTTGACGGCCAACCGGTCGTGGTGGCCGACCGCGGCCAGGTGATCGACCCGGCGCTGTCGCCGGCCCTGACCGACCTGATGAACCATGTCGTGACGACCGTTCCGTACTATCGGGATCGGACCCTCATCCCCGGCTACTACGTCGGTGGCAAGACGGGCACGGCCCAGATCTGGGACAACGCGATCCATAACTGGAAGTCGGGGACGTTCAACTTCTCGTTCGTGGGGTACATCGGGCGTCGGGTCGGCCACCCGGACCTCGTCGTGTCGGTCCGGATCAACGAGGGACGTCCGTCGTCCCGGCGCGTTGGTGAACTGTCCATGCCGGTCATGTCGTTCGAGCTGTTCAGGCGGATTGCCACGGATGCCATGAGCATCCCGGGTCTCCTGCCGGAGCTACCTCCGATGGACCCGCTGGCCGGTCCGCTCCGGCGATGAGTGCGGTCGTGGCCACCAGTCGCGCGCCGTCCAGTCGGCGCCGCTGTGCCAAACTTCGGCTCGTGTCCGAGCCCTCGATACCGCGCGCCAGCCGCGCCACTCCGGCAAACGGGGCGAGGGTCGATGCCCTTACGACCGTGGATCTCGTGACCCTCAGCGGCGGTCGTCTCGTGCGCGATTCACATCGCCCGATTCTGGGCGCGGCCGTCGATTCGCGTCTGGTGAGGCCCGGCGAGCTGTTCGTCGCGCTGCCCGGCGAGCGGACCGATGGACATCGGTTTCTGCGTGAGGCGGTGATTGCGGGCGCCTCCGCGATCCTCATCGCCTCGGAACCTGACCCGGCCACCATGACCTCATTCGGCGATGTGACGATCGTGACTGTGGCGGACCCACTGATCGCGCTCCAGGACATTGCCGCGGGCTGGCGAGCCCGATTCGATCCATTGGTCGTCGGCGTGACGGGAAGCATCGGCAAGACATCGGCCAAGGAGGCGATTGCCACGGTCCTCGCCGCCCGGGCGAAGACGCTCCGGAGTGAGGGCAACCAGAACAACGAGATCGGTCTTCCGCTGACCCTTCTCCGCCTGGGCAAGGATGACCGCTACGGCGTCCTGGAGATGGGCATGTACACCGGCGGCGAGATCGCCAGGCTGGCGGCCATCGCGCAGCCAACGATCGGGGTGGTGACGAGCGTCCTCGGGGTGCACCTCAGCCGGATCGGCAGCATCGAGGCCGTGGAGAACGCCAAGGCAGAGCTCATCGAGGCGCTCCCGGCGAACGGGATCGCCGTGCTCAACGCGGATGATCCGAGGGTCCGCCGAATGGCTGGGCGGACCAAAGCCCGCGCCATCACCTACGGATTCGCGCGCGACGCGGACATCCGGGCCTGCAACGTCCGGGCCAGGGGAGCGAAGGGCATGACCTTCCAGCTCCGGATCTCCACGGGCGAGAGCCCGCGAGCGCTGTCCGTGCGACTCCCGGTGCTTGGTCGGTTGTCCGTCCATAACGCGTTGGCCGCCGCAGCCGTCGGAGTTGCTGTGGGGATGGAACCGGACCAGATCGTCGCAGCCCTGTCGAGGGGCTGGTCTGTGCCGCATCGCGTTCAGCTTCTGCGTGTGGGGGGATCGACGATCGTCGACGACAGCTACAACGCCTCCCCGGCATCGATGATTGCGGCACTTGAGCTGCTGTCCGGTCTGCCCGGCCGACAGATCGCGGTCCTCGGCGAGATGCTCGAACTGGGTGACGAAGCGGAGGAGGGCCACCATGCGGTGGGTCGCGCGGCAGCGAGGACGGTGGCGCTGCTGATCACGATCGGACCGGGCGCGGCCGGGATCGCCGATGGTGCCCTTGCAGCTGGTCTCGATCCGGCTGCGCTGATCCAGGCCAACGACCGGGACGCCGGCCTCGCGGCGCTGCGCGACCGGATGCAGCCGGGGGACGCGGTTCTGGTCAAGGCATCCCGCGGCGCCGAGCTCGATCGGCTCGTGGATGCCCTTCGGTCCGAGCCGGCATGACCGTCGAACTGATCCAGGGCCTGCTCCTCGCGTTCGCCCTGGTGGTCATCCTGATGCCCTCGTACATCCGCCTGCTGCGCGCTGCCGGCATGGGCAAGCGAATCCGGTCCGAGGGCCCGGAGACCCACCTTGCCAAGGGCGGCACGCCGACCATGGGCGGGCTGCTGGTCATCGTCGTGGTGCTGGTGCTCTTCTATCTGCTCCGTGGCTTCCCCCAACGGGCGATCATCGCGCCCCTGGCGACGCTGCTGCTTGTCGGCGCGCTTGGTGCCGTGGACGACTTCCTGAACGCTCGCACCGGGGAAGGGATCCGGGCTCGCCACAAGCTCCTCTGGCTCGCCGTGGTCGCGGCGGTCGTGGCCTTCCAGATCCAGTCGACCTACAGCATCGACCAGATCGCGGTCCCGTTCATCGGCGCCGTCGGTATTGCGCCGTGGCTGTTCATCGCGTTTGCCGCCTTCGCGATCGTGGCCTCGAGCAATGGCGTGAACCTGACCGACGGGCTCGATGGGCTGGCGGGCGGGACCCTCATCTTCGCGTTCGTGGCGTTCCTCCTGATCGCCCTCCTGAACGTGGTTCCCCAGCCCGAGGGCGGGCTCGGCAACCAGCCGAACCTGGCCTTCCTGTGCGCCCTGATCATCGGCGCCCTGCTCGGATTCCTCTGGTTCAACGTGCACCCGGCCCAGATCTTCATGGGCGACTCGGGGTCGCTGGCACTCGGCGCCACGCTCGCGGTGGTCGCGCTGATCACGGGCCAGATCCTGGTGCTGCCGCTGATCGGACTGGTCTTCGTGCTGGAGACCGCATCCGACATCATCCAGATCGGGTTCTACAAGATCAGCAACGGTCGCCGTGTCTTCAAGATGGCGCCGCTCCATCATCATTTCGAGCTGTCGGGCTGGGATGAGGAGAAAATCACACTCCGCTTCTGGATCGTCGGCATCCTGGCCGGGCTCGTCGGGGTGACGCTCTTCCTCGCCTCGATTGATCAGCTCCGTTGATGACAATGCACGCGCAGCTGAACCCCAGAGCCCCGATGATCGACCTGGCCGCCCTGACGATGGACACGATCCGGGCGGGCGCGTTGCAGGATCGGCCCGTCACCGTCCTCGGTTTCGCACGGACCGGGATCGCCGTTGCCCGGTTCCTTGCCGAGGCCGGCGCACGAGTCACGATCTATGACGGGCGGTCGGCCGAGGCCTTCGGCCCCGCGATCGCTGAGCTGGGGGAGCGTTCGGTGACCCTGGCGCTTGGCCCGGACATCGACCCGGCGTCGACTTGGGCCGATGCGTCCCTGGTCGTCACGTCGCCCTCGATCTCGCCCGACTTCCCGACGACGCAACCCGCGCTACGAGCGGCCCTGCAGGAGCTCGTCGGTGAGCGACCAGCCGGTGCGGGGCCAGCGCCGGCCCTCGTGTCGGAAACGGATCTGTTCCTCCGCCTCTGCCCGGCGCCCACGATTGGCGTGACCGGGACCAAGGGCAAGACCACCACCGCATCGCTCACAGCCGCGGTCCTGGCTGGCGATCCATCCCATCCGGTGGTCCTCGGCGGCAACATCGGCACGCCGCTCATCGACGTCCTTCCGCGGCTGTCCCCGGTTCACCGGGCCGTCATCGAACTGTCGGAGTTGCAGCTGCCCACGCTCAGCGTCGGGACGACGGTTGCCGTGTATACCAATGTGACCTCGGACCACCTGGACCGGCACGGCTCGCTCGGCGGGTACCGGCGGGTCAAGCGCCGCCTGGCCGAGTTGGTGGATCCTGACGGTGCGCTCGTGCTCAACATCGAGGACCCCGTGGTTGCCGCCTACGCGGGCCTGGGAACGGCTCCGTCGGTGCTCTACCGGCTCGAGCGCCCCGTGGCCGGAGGCGTGGGGATCGTGGATGACTGGATCGTGGCGGCCGGCGTGCAGCGCCTGCCGATCGTCGGCGGAGGGGCCGCGGCCACTGGGCCGGGCGGCCGGATCATGCCGATCGCCGAGCTCGGCATCCCAGGTCGCCACAATGTCCGCAACGCCCTTGCGGCCGTCGCGACAGGCCTGCTGTTCGGGGTGGCCCCCGATGCGATCCGGCGCGAGGCCGCCGCGTTCCGCGGCGTGGAGCATCGGTTGGAGACCGTGACCGTCAGCGGCGGGATCCGGTACGTGAACGATTCACAGGGCACTCAGCCGGACGCGGTCATGGCGGCACTCGAAGCATTTGCCCGACCGATCGTCCTGATTGCCGGTGGCCGCGACAAGGGGGTTGATCTCGCGCCGCTCGCGGCTGCCGTCGCGCGCCGGGCGATCGCGGCCGTGCTGATCGGCGAGTCGGCGCCGATGCTGGCGGGCCTCTTTCACGACGCCGGCCTCGGGCACATCGAGCACGCAACGTCGATGGACGCGGCAGTCGAGGAGGCCACACGCATTGCCACGGACGCGCTCGCCGGGCTGGGCGAGGAGGGGAGCGGACCCGACGGACCGATGGCCACGGTGCTCCTGTCACCGGCCGCCACGAGCTTCGACATGTTCGAGGACTACGCGGCGCGCGGCCGCGCCTTCAAGGCCGCCGTCGGGCGCGTCGCCTCAGCGCGCGTCGCCTCCGCGAGCGTCGCCTACGCGCGGCAACCCGGGACCTCCGGGACCACAGAGCAGGGCAAGGGTCTCTGATGGGCGTCATCGGTCGAACCCTGCCACGGTCGCGCGGTGAGCAGGAGCGGCCCGCGACCCGGCCGTCCCACCCGACGGCGTCTCGCGGTGGGACTCGCACGGGCACGCGACGCCAGGGTGCACAGGCGAGAGCCAATGTCCTGCAGCGCGACCGCCACCAACCAGACTGGTCGATCCTCGTGGCGGTCGTCGCTCTCTCCGCGATCGGGATCCTGATGGTCTATTCCTCGTCGGCCATGCGCGCCTACATCGTCCAGGACGATTCGCTCGCGATCGTGGGTCCCCAGATCCTGTGGGCCGGCCTCGGCCTCCTCGCGATGCTGGTGATGATGCGAGTTGACTATCGCCTCCTGCGCCTGGTGTCGATGCCGGCCTATGCCATCGGCGTCGTCTTCCTCGTGCTGGTCTTCGTGCCGAGCCTCGGTCGAGTGGTTGGCGGCAGTGCCCGCTGGCTCGCGATCGGCCCGCTGCCCGCGGTCCACCCGGCCGAGATCGCCAAGCTCACCCTGATCGTCTATCTCGCTCACTGGTTGGCGTCTCGCGGTAACCGGATCTCGACTGTTCGAGGCGGTACCGTGCCATTCCTGCTGATCTCCCTGCCGGTGATCGCCCTGGTCTTCAAAGAGCCGGACCTCGGCACGACCACCGTGATCACGGCCACCGCGTTCACGATGTTCTTCGTCGCCGGCGCGCGGCTCTGGCAGTTCGGGGCCATGGCCGTGCTCGGCGTGCTCGGGGCGCTGGTGGTTGGCCTGCGCGACTATCAGATCACCCGGATTCGAACGTTCATCGATCCATGGTCGGATCAGCTGGGAGCCGGGTTCCATACGATCCAGGGGTTGCTGGCACTCAGCCTGGGCGGAATCTTCGGGGCCGGCCTCGGCGAGTCCAGGCTGGCCGGTGGGCTCTACCTTCCAAACGCCTGGAACGACTTCATCTTCGCCATCATCGGCGAGGAATTCGGGCTCATCGGAGCCGTCACCGTCGTCGCCCTGTTCGTCGTCATCGCCTATGCCGGTCTTCGGACGGCGATGCGAGCCCCGGATACCTTCGGGGCACTCCTGGCGACTGGCATCACCGCCTGGCTCTGCATCCAGGCATTCGTCAACATCGGCGTCGTGGTCGCACTCCTGCCAGTGACCGGGATCACGCTCCCGTTCATCAGCGCAGGTGGCTCGTCGCTGATCATCAGCTTTGCCGCCGTGGGGATCCTGCTGTCGATCTCCCGCGAGACGGTCGAGCGCCGAACCGTGGAGACCGATGCGCCTGTTGATCGCGGGCGGGGGAACGGGGGGACATATCTACCCGGCCCTCGCCGTCGTGGACGCACTGCGCCGCCTGCCGAATCCGCCTGATCTCCGCTGGCTGGGTGGCCATCGAGGACTCGAGGACCGGATCGTCCGTGCGGCGGGCATCCCCCTGCGCCGCCTTGCGCTTCGTTCGTTGCGATCATCCGGGCGGGATGTCCACCTTGCCCTCGATCCGATCCGCCTCGGGGTTTCGGTCCCCCAGGCGATCGCACTGCTGGTCGCGGATCGACCGGCGGCCATCTTCACGACCGGCGGGTACGCGTCCATCCCGGTCCTGATTGCCGCGCGCCTGCTCGGGATCCCGGCGCTCCTCTGGGAGGGCAACGTCATTCCCGGACGGAGCGTCCGCGCGACGGCCGGGCTGGCGACGGTCATGGCCGTTTCCTTCTCGGCCACGTGTGACGCGGTGGGCCGTGGTGGGGCAGTCGAGTCGAAGCCGTGCCTCGAGACCGGCACGCCGATTCGCGACTTCGCCTCGACCGATGCCCTGGCCGCACGCGAGCAGTTCTCCATCGCCGCGGGAGAGCGGCTCATCCTGGTCTTCGGCGGATCCCAGGCCGTGAAGCGCCTGAACGATGCGGTGGCTGCGGCCCTCCCGAAACTCGTGGAGCGGTTCCACGTCCTCCACGTGACGGGGGTGTCAGGTTATGCCGAAGCGCTGACCGGGCGCGAGGCGCTTCCGGCCGACCGCCGCGCCCGGTACCGGCCGGTGACATTCCTCGGACCCGAGATGCCGGCCGCCCTTGCCGCCGCCGATCTCGTGATCGGGCGGGCCGGTTCTTCCACGCTCGCGGAAGTCACCGCGGTCGGCGTCCCGATGATCGTCGTCCCGTACCCGCACGCCGGGGGACACCAGCAGGCCAACGCCAGGGTGCTCGCGGACGCCGGCGCGGCGATCATCGTGGAGGACGCCGACTTCAACGCCGCTACGCTGCTGGAGGCCGTAAGCGTCCTTGATGACGCCGCGCGTCACGCCCGGATGTCCGCGGCCGCGAGGTCACTGGGCCGCCCGGGAGCCGCCGCGGCGCTGGCTGCCATCCTGGTCGCCCTGGCAGAGCGCCGTCCACCGCCATCCGCGGCGGATGTCGTGGCCATCGCCCGGAGGCCGCAGCCATGACCCTTCCATCGCCCCACGACACCGCTACGCTCGCCGCCGATATCGCCCGACGGATCGGGACGAAAGCCGAGCAGGGGGCACCCCTGGCGCGCCAGACGACGATGCGCGTGGGTGGCCCAGCCGATCTCTTTTCGACGGCCCACAACGTCTTCGAGCTCCGTGCCCTCGTCCGCTTCGCCCGGACCCGCGGGATCCCTCTTCTCGTCCTGGGCCGCGGGTCGAACGTCGTGATTTCCGATCGTGGCGTGCGTGGCCTGGTGGTCCACATCCGGGCCGAGGCAACCCGGATCGAAGGCGATACATACGTCGCTGCGGCCGGCGTTCCGATGGCCAGGGCCGCGACCGAGACCCAGAAGGCCGGACTCACCGGCCTGGAGTTCGGGCTGGCGATTCCGGGCACGGTCGGCGGCGCGATCTGGGCCAACGCCGGCGCCCATGGCGCTGACATCGCCGCCGTTCTCGAGTCAGCGGACGTGCTCCGGGCGGACGGCACGGAGGAACGAGTCGCCGCCGATGCCCTCGGCTTCGGCTACCGGGAGAGTCGGTTCAAACATGTCGAGGACGATACCCAGCGGGAGATCATCGTCGGGGGCACCTTCCGGCTCGCGCCGGCGTCCCCGGAAGCGATCAAGGCGCGCCTTGACGAAATCAAAAGCTGGCGCCAGCAGCATCAGCCACTCGGACTCCCTTCGGCCGGCAGCGTCTTCCGAAATCCCGCGGACGGACCGTCAGCCGGCGCGCTGATCGACAGCGCGGGCCTGAAGGGGTATCGGATCGGCGGCGCGACGGTCTCCGAGAAGCACGCGAACTTCATCATTGCCGATCGCGGTTCGAGCGCCTCTGACGTGCGCCGGCTCGGGGATCACATTCGTGCGACGATTCTGGAACGCAATGGGATCGACCTTCGCTTCGAAGTCGAGTTCATCGGCGACTGGGCCGGCTGGCCCTGGCCCGAGGACGACCCGGAAGGATCGCAGCCCGCATGAACGATCAGCGCTCGGTTCGCCCGCCCGTCGTGGTTTTGTTCGGCGGTCCTTCGGCCGAGCACGACGTGTCGATCGTCTCAGGATCCGCCATCGCGGACGCCCTGGCCGCCGACGGATTCACCGTCCGTCAGGTCGTCATCGACCTGGCCGGCGGCTGGTGGTGGCTGCCGACAGATCATGCCCGCGGAGTTCGAGCTGCCGCCGACTACGACCATCCCGCGACCCTTGGCGCCAATGGCCCGTTCCGCGTCGGCGCCGCGCTGGACCGCCTCGCTGCGGAACGGCCGGC
>JBDTOF010000206.1:0-10653 GCA_039933375.1 Chloroflexota bacterium | reverse complement strand
CGTGACCCGGTAGATCAGGCCCGGGTCGAGTCCGCGCAGCTCAAGTCGATCCGGCCGCGGAACCGGGCGCTGGAGGATCCGGTAGTGGGCCACGATCGCGGATCGCCGGTCCGGAGAGACGACCATCCAGGCGGCATCGTCGCCACCGATCGGCGAGCGCAGACGCCGGAATCGGCCCCGCTGGAGCAGGTCGCGGTGCTCCCGGTAGAACGAGATCTGTGCCCGGATCTGAGCCCGCTCCGCATCCGTCAGCCCTCGAGGATCCAGTTCGTAGCCGAATACGCCGAAAAAGGCCGCGGCGGCCCGTGTGTTGAGCGGCGTGACCCGGCCAACCTGGTGGTTCGGCACCGCAGACACATGGGCGCCCATCGAGCTCAGGGGATACACGTGCGACGTTCCCCACTGGATGGCGAGTCGCTCGACCGCATCGGTGTCGTCGCTGGTCCAGGTCTGTGGCGCATAGGCGAGCATGCCTGGATCGAACCGGCCCCCGCCGCTCGCGCACGACTCGAACAGGATCTCGGGAAAGCGCGACGTGAGACGTCGCCAGAGGTCGTAGGTGCCGAGCATGTAGCGGTGGAAGAACTCGCCCTGCCGGTCCGGCGGCAGAGTCCCGCTGTGCGGTTCGGTGATGCTGCGGTTCATGTCCCACTTGACGTACCGGATGGACGCGCTCTCGAGGATCTCGCTCAGAACTGCCTCGAGATGGTCCACGACCTCGGGTCGCGACAGGTCCAGGACCAGCTGCTGGCGGCTCTCGGTTCGCGGTCGTCCAGGCACGCCGATGGCCCAGTCCGGGTGCTCGGCGAACAGCCGGCTTCGCGAATTGACCATCTCGGGTTCGATCCACAGCCCAAACGACAGACCGAGCGCCTCAACGGCGTCGGCAATGGGAGCCAGGCCACCGGGCAGTTTGCGGCGATCCACGGTCCAGTCGCCCAGGGAGGTGGTGTCGTCGTCCCGCTTTCCGAACCAGCCGTCGTCGAGGACGAACAGCTCCACACCCAGGTCGGCCGCAGACCGCGCCATCTCGATGAGACTGCCTTCGTTGAAGTCGAAGTAGACACCTTCCCAGCTGTTGAGGAGGACCGGCCGCGGCCGGTCGCGCCAGGATCCGCGGGCCAATCGCTCGCGGAACAGCCCGTGGAGAGCCTCACTCAGGCTGCCGACTCCAGCGTCGCTCCACGCGAGTATTGCTTCAGGAGTCGTGAACGACGCGTCCGGCTGGAGCGTCCAGGAGAAGCCATCCGGATGGATCCCGATCCGGGCACGGACGGAGCCCTTCGGACCCATCTCCACCTCGGCCAGGAAGTTGCCCGAGTAGACGAGGGATATCGCGTAGCCATCGCCCTGGTCTTCGGTGGTGTCTGGCCGGAGCAGGAAGAGGGAAGGGTCGTGGTGGTGACCCGTCGCTCCGCGCAGGCTGCCCACGGAGTGGCGCCCTGGACCCACGGGTGCGCGCTGCGGGTGCCGCTCGCGCCCCCATGCTCCCGCGAGGCTCAGGACATCCCAGGGCCCACTCGAGAGGTCGAGCGAGAGGCTCATGGCCGCGCGGATCGTGGCGGGCCGATGGCCGCCATTGACGATCCGAAAGGAGCGCGCAATGACGGGGCGATCCTGGAAGATCGTGAGGACCAGTTCGACTCGCAGGCCGGAGACCGCATCGGCGAGGTCGATCACCACGCTCGTGGCCTCTTCGGGGGCCTCCGCGTAGGTTGACGGCAGGCCGTCGAGCTCCGGCTTGCCTGCGACGACCTCGTGGCCCGTGTAGGCCAGTCCGAGCACCGTCGAACCTTCGGGTCCCTCGACGACCAGCGCCGGAACCCGGAAATCTCCGCTTCCCGGCGTCGGCAGGGCCAGCCCGATCGGCTCGTCGATCCGGTTACTGAAGCCGTGGAAGTCCTCCGGGGCGAGGTGTCGGTAGTCGGCGGCGGGATCGAGTGGCGCGCCGAAATGCAGCTGACCGAGCGCCCCGTTGTCGAGGATGGCCAGGATCATGCTGATCCGACCGTTGTGGAGGTGCAGTTGGCGAGCATCGTCACGCCACGTGATCGGCATCAGTCTCCTGGATCCAGTGCCTGGATCGTCCAGGCCCATTCATGTCGTCCGGTTGGCACGATGTAGGTCGCCAGCGTATCCGGACCACAGCTCGAGGTGCCGAGGCCACGGTGGGCGGCGTCAAGATGGACGATGACCTCGGGACGCGGCAGCAACTCCTCGCGGTGGGTTGCGCTGGCCAGGTCCTCGGCCCGGAAATGCAGGGCGGACACCTGTCGAGGCGAGTCGAAGTCAACCCGGATCCGTGGGGCAGTCCCGGCGTCATCCTGCCCGGTGTCACGACGAAGCTCGAGCCACCTGACATCGGCTCGCCCACCGTTCTCCTGGGGCCTGACGTACGGGACGTGCTGCGCCGCCACCGTCGAGGTCCAGCGCCCGATCGTTCCGGCCCGGCGCCGATCCGGATAGGTCTCATGTGGCCCACGTCCGTACCACGTCATCGACTCGAAACCGGGCTCGAACTCGAGGATCGTCCCGACCCGAGCCAGATCGTTGAGCTCCGGCGGGATGTCGACCGCCTCGGAGACATGAATGGCACCGGATGCGAACCTGGTCAGGCGTTGTTCGTGGGGGATCTGGTGTCCCGTCGCCGTGACCACGGTCTGCTTCACCACGACCTCATGGCCCTCGGCGGTGATTGTGACGTCCCGCCGCGCGAGGTTCGGCACGCCCCACGTGTCCCACAGATCAGCCAGGCCTCCGATCCGGTCATTGTCCGTCGGCGCACGCCAGAGCGAGAGCCGCGATCCACCGACGAGTCCCGCGAACTGGAGTCGTCCCTGCTCATCGACCATCGCCCGGTCGGCCGTTCCGGTCTCCACTTTCACTCCCGAGGCGAACTCGAGCACAGGCAGTTGCAGTTCAGCGACGCCAAACCCTTCCCTCGCCCATCCTGCGTCCGCAGCCAGCCGGAATGCGACGGTCAGCCACTGCTCACCGGCAGCGAGCGTCGGCCCCGGCCAGCCTTCGAGCGTCGCCGGACCTCGGGTCCCGGGAGCAACCGAAGGCAGATCGACTCGCCCAGAGGCGAGGACCCCCGAGGCGTCCGCCAGCTGCCAGCCTGCTCGCAGCCACTCAAGCGAGCGGAAGTCGGACCGGTTCTCGACCTCGATCGTGGCTGACCCGGGTCCCTCCGGCATCCAGGCAATCGCGACCGGGGTTGCCAGGGATCGGTGCTCCCAGAGGGCGGGCTTCGGGGACCGGTCCGGGAACGTGATCCCGTCGATGCAGAAGTTGCCGTCGTGCCGCTCCTCGTCAAAATCGCCCCCGTACGCAGAGCGGAGCGTCCCGTCGGGCAGTCGCTGGTCCAGGCCGTGGTCGCGCCACTCCCAGATGAAGCCGCCCTGGAGACCCGGCGTTCGTTCGATGGCATCCCAATGGTCCGCGAGCGTCCCGTTGCTGTTCCCCATCGCATGGGAGTACTCGCACATGATCAGCGGCCCGCGCTGGTGCCCGGACGCCGCATGGGACAGGAGCGCCTCGATGGACGGGTACATCGGGCAGATGATGTCGGTGACTGCCGAACCCGCGGCCCAGTTGAAGCGGATGGCTCCTTCGTAGTGAAGCGGACGACTCGGGTCCGACCTCCGCACCCAGGCGGCGGCAGCATCGTGGTTTGCGCCATAGCCCGACTCGTTACCGAGCGACCACGCGATGACCGAGGCGTGGTTGCGGTCCCGGATGACCATCCGGGATACGCGATCCAGCCAGGCAGCGAGGTAGCGCGGGTCGTCGCAGACCGAACCCCAGAACGCATGGGACTCGATGTCTGCCTCATCGATGACGTACAGGCCCAATTCGTCGGCGATGTCCAGGAACTTTGGATCGTTCGGGTAATGCGACGTGCGGACGGCGTTGAAGCCAAACTGCTTCATCGCGACGATGTCCGCACGCAGATCCTCGTAGCTCACGACCCGCCCGGTCGAGGGATCGAAGTCGTGGCGATTGACGCCGCGGATCAGGACGGCGCGACTATTGATCAGGAGTTCGTTGCCGACGATCTCCACCGTTCGGAAGCCGATCCAGGCGGCAGCCCGTTCAATCACGGCGCCGGCAGGGTTCGCCAGGACAACCTCAACGCGGTAGCGGGCCGGCACCTCCGAAGACCACGGTGTCACCCCGGGAACGAGGGCCGTCAGGTGGACCAGCGGTGACCGCGTCCGGATGCCCTCGATGGTCTCGGCCCGTGCCTCCGCCTCGATTGACGGGAGCGTCATGCCGGCCGCCGCTTCGCCGATGACCTCGAGCTCGCCCCGGCGGGGTGGGCCGGCAAACCAGCCGGCATGCGATCGCGAGGCTGGTGTCGAGCTGGCCGGGACGGCCCCAGACAGTTCGATTGGCTTGCTGATGCCAGGCCCGGTCAGAGTCGCCGCAATCGTCCAGCCCGGTTCGGTCAACCCACCCGGCCATGCCACCTCGATCTCGATATCGAGCGTTCCGATTACACCGTCCAGGTCCAGACCGGCATCGATGGCCAGGTCCGCGACGTACGTCTGTCCGGTCGCGTAGAGCGTCACGGAGCGCGTGATCCCTCCATGCCACCATTGGTCCTGATCCTCGATGTAGCTCGCATCGGACCACTTCACGACCGTGAGCCGCAGGTCATTCGCCCCTGGCCGCAGGACACTCGAGATGTCGAACTCCGCGGCGAGGTGCGAGTCCTTGCTGATTCCGACCTCGATCCCGTTGAGGTTCACCAGGACCACGCTCTCCGCGGCGCCGATCGACAGGACGATGCGCCGTCCGAACCACTCCTCGGGGACGACGAACGAGCGCTCGTAGACCCCGGTCGGGTTTGCGTCGGGGGGAGCGGGAGGCAGGCCCGGGAACGGCATCTGGACATTGGTGTAGATGGGCCGGTCCCAGGTGTCCTGCATCGTCCAGCAGCCCGGGACATCGGCCCCACCCCAGGCCTCGTCGAGCGGATCCTCCGGGCTGTGCAGTAGCTGGAACCGCCAACGCCCATCGAGACTGAGGCGGTCCTCGTGCGGCACGGCGTGCATCGGCAGCCGAGCGCTGGCGAGGAGGCCCGGGTCGGCCCATGGCGGAGTTCCGGACATGGCCGGCAGCTCAGCCCTTGGTCGAGCCGAGGGTCAGGCCACTGACGAACTGCTTCTGTAAGACGAAGAAGACCACGAGCGTCGGAATGGCGACCATGATCGAGCCGGCCGCGATGAGATTGTTGTTGGTGAAGTACTGACCCTGGAGGTTGTTCAGGGCGGAGGTGATCGGATATTTGTCTGGCGTGTTCATCAGGATCAGGGCCCAGAAGAAGTCGTTGTAGATCCAGGTGACCTGGAGGGTCGCCAGCGCGGCGAGCGCGGGGCGGGTCAGGGGCAGGATAACGCGCCAGTACGTCGTGAAGACGCCAGCACCATCCACGATCGCAGCCTCGTTGAGCTCCTTCGGCAGTGTCTTCATGTAGTTGCTGAGGACGAACGTACAGAAGCCGAGCTGGAATGCGACGTGGATCGTGGTGATCCCGATGTACTGGTCGTAGAAGAACCCGTTGTCGCTCAGGAACGACGGCAGGGGGAGGAGCAGGAAGATCCGGAACAGGGGCGTGATGATGACCTGTGGAGGCAGCAGGTTCGCGGCCGTGAAGAGCATGAGCAGCCCCACGTTGAACCGCCAGCTGTAGCGCGACACCGTGAACGCCATCATCGAGGCGAGCAGCAGGACGAGGATCACCGCCGGAACCAGGATGATGACCGTGTTGAGGAAGTACTTGGGCAACTCACCCTGGTTCCAGGCGTTGAGGTAGTTGTCCAGGTTGTACGCCCCACCGAACGACACGTAGCCACGCGGATCCTGCGCCGTATCCGCGTACGGTCGGAAGGACGTGTAGACGGCCCACAGGAGCGGCAACAGCCACAGCGCGCTCATGAAGATCAGGAAGGCGTGGAGGACGAATCGCCTGCCTCGCCTGCGGCCTGACCGCTTCGCGCTGGCGGCGCCGGGTTGAGGAGCTACGAGCGCGCTCACTGGGGTTCCTCTCGCAGGGATCGAAGCAGATAGAAGATGATCGGCCCAACGGAGACCAGGAGGAGGACGACCGCGATGGCCGAGCCAAACCCGATCCGGCTGGTCTCGCCGATGATGTTGTTGGTGACAAGCGTGGAGAGCAGCTCCAGTCCGTTGATCCCTTTGTTGGTGATGAACACCAGGTCGAAGGCGCGCAGCGACTCGATCACAGTGATCACGAGGATCACGATGTTGATCGGGCGCATCACCGGGAAGACGACCCGGAAAAAGGTCTGGATCTCGCCTGCCCCGTCGATGGAAGCGGCCTCCCGCAGGCCGGGGTCGACGCCTTTCAGGCCGGCGAGGTAGAGGATCATGACGTAGCCGACCTGGCGCCAGCCCGCCTCGACGAGAATCGCCCACAGGTTGATGTCAGGGTTGCCCAACCAGGAAATCTGGTTGCCCTGTTCAGCCCGCCCGAGCAGGTTGTTCAGCAGCCCCTGCTCCGGGGCGTAGACGAGCTGCCAGATGAAGCCCACGAGTGCGAGCGACAGAACGACCGGCATATAGAGGGCGCCCTGGTAGAACCGCGTGCCGCGGATGTTCTTGTCCAGCAGCACCGCAAGGAACATGCCGAGCGGGGTCGCAACCAGGAGGAAGAAGCCGAGCCAGATGAGGTTGTGGGAGACGGCCGGCCAGAACGGCCTGTAGAGCGTGAAGAGATCCGAGTAGTTCTTCAAGCCGACCCACTTGATCCTGTCGATTCCGCCGATGCCGTTCCAGGTACTGAAGGACAGGACGATCGACGCGGCGGTCGGCAGGAGGATGAACACGACGACGATCAGGGTAGGGATGCCGGCCATCAGGGCCAGGGTGAGTTTGTCGCGTCGGCTGAGCAGGCTGTAGCGACGCCGCTTGCGCCGGGGGGCAGATGCTCCCAGCCCGCCGGCTTGAGCCGGCGGGCTGGGGATCGCCGAGGAAGCGCCTCGGTCGGTCAAGGTCGTTTGGTGACCACTCTCGGCTTACTGCGGCGGGAGTGAGTCGTAGTAGGACTGGATGTCGTTGAGGAGGCTGCCGAGATCTTGATCCGGCTTCGCGAGGAAGCTGATCAGGAAGCCCTGCATGCCCGACGGGCCGGCGAAGTCGGCCCGCGTGTCGCGGTCGAGGAATTGGGCGATGTTACCGGCGTTCTTGAGGACGTCAGCGGACATCTTCTGGACCTCGGTGTAGCCACTCGTGTCTGCCAGCGGCGAGACAGCGACGCTGCCGATGCCGGGGCTGGTGACGTACGTCACCTGCGCCTCGGGTGTTGCGACGCAGCGCAGGAACGCCTTGGCCGCGTCGATGTTCTTGGGATTGGCGCTCAGCATGAACCCGTCGATCGGCGCGTCGATCGAGTTCTCGCTGTCGTACTGCGTGCCGAAGAGCGGGAACGAGAAGAACCCGACGTCGGACGAGGCGTCACCGGCCTGCTCCAGGGCGAACGTGCCCAGGAAGTACATTCCGGCCGTCTTGTCGACGAGCGCGGACTTCGCAGCGTCCTGCCATGTTCGACCGGCAGCACCCTGCTGGAAGTACGGAAGGAGATCCTTCCACTGCTGGAAGACGTTCAGAACCTTCGAGTCGGACCACTTCGCCCGGCCTTCCATGAGATCGATATGGAACTGGTAGCCGTTGATGCGCATGTTCAGGATGTCGAACGTGCCCATGGCGGGCCAGCCGTCCTTGTCGCCAAGAGCGAGCGGGACGATGCCGTCGGCGATCATCTTGTCGCCGAGTGCCTTGAACTCATCAATCGTCTTCGGGATCTCGTATCCCTTCTCCTGGAAGAGGCTCTTCCGGTACAGGACGACCCACGGGTAGTTGTACACGGGTACGAAGTACGCCTTGCCGTCCGCGCCGAGCGATGCGGCCTTCAGGCCCGGTGTCATGTACTGCTCGATGTCGGCCCAGACGTCGTCGATCGGCGTCAGGAGGCCCTGCGCGGCGAAGAATCGGACGCGGTTGCCGGCGAACCATTTGACGACGTCATCCGGAATGCCTTGCAGATAGGTGCTGATCTGGTTCTGGAAGGTGTTGTGGTCGTTGTCCTTGGTCGTGACCGTGATTCCGGCCTTAGTCTGGCAGTAGTCCACGATGGCGTGGACGGCGGCCTGCGGATTCGCGTCGCTCTCGTTTGAGCCGAGGGTCGTTTCACCCAGGGCGACCGGAGCCTGAGACTCGGCGGGAGCTGGGGTGCTGGCCGACGTCGGAGCCGTGGTCGGAGCGGAGCTCGCGGCGCCGCCGCACGCCGAGGCGATGATCAGAAGGACTCCGCCGAAGGCGGCCACCCTCCCAATGGTCCGGCGGCGGCTGGGTGCGCGGGCGGAATCCTCCGGCCCTCGCGACGACAAGTGATCTGCCATTGCTGCTCTCTCCTCCAACAGGGGTTTCCATGGGTCCGCACGGACGCAACATAAAGTGACAGGACCTGGTCGCAGTTTGGCCAGCCACGGCCCCGATGTCAAGGATATTTCGGCGAACTGGACACATTCGCACATCGGAGGGCGTTGACTTATGGGCGTTTCTGAGCGAACCTATGACAACTTGCCTCGACCGGCACTGGAGGATCCAACTACCCGTGCTCGCTCGTCAACGCCACACGTTCATCCTGGATCGGGTCCGAGTGGACGGTGCCGTCCGCGTCGCCGAACTGGCACGTGATCTCGGCGTCTCCGACATGACCGTCCGGCGTGATCTCGAACTGCTCCAAGATCAGGGACTGCTCGAAAAGGTCCATGGCGGCGCAACCTCCGCCACGGGGAGTTCGCTGTTCGAGCCAGGGTTCGTCGTCAAGTCGGAGCTGCAGCTGTCCGAAAAGGAAGCGGTCGCGGCCGCAGCCGCACGCCTCGTCACGCCCGGGATGGCAATCGCGTTGTCCGCCGGGACGACGACCTACGCGCTCGCCCGTCGCCTCGTCGATATTCCGGGCATCACGGTGGTAACGAACTCGGTCCCTGTGTCCGATGTCCTCTATCGCCTGGGCAGCCCAGATCAGACCATCATCGTGACGGGTGGAGTGCGGACGCCAAGTGATGCCCTCGTCGGACCGTTCGCCGTTGCGGCGCTCCAGACGATTCACGTCGATCTCGTGTTCATGGGCGTGCACGGCATGGACCCACATTCGGGCTTCACGACACCGAACCTCCTCGAGGCCGAGACGAATCAGGCACTCGTTGAATCCGGGCGGCGCCTCGTCGTCGTCGCGGACCACACCAAATGGGGTGTGATCGGGATCAGCTCGATTGCTCGTCTCGACCAGGCAGATGTCCTGATCACGGACTGCGGGCTCGGTGATTCGGCTCGGTCGATCCTTCGGCACGACGTTCACGAGCTCATCGTCGTGGACCCCCTCCCCGCAGATCCGGAGACGCCGGGCCAATTCTCGGGGTCCGACTCGGCGGCAGCCAACGCGGAGATCCGTTGACGGTGGTCCCGCAGGATCAAGCGGGCCGGATCCTAGATCGCCTTAGCGGCGAGCCGCATCGTCGCTTCAATCCGCTGACCGGAGACTGGATCCTCGTATCCGCTGGTCGGACGCGACGGCCGTGGCAGGGCAGGAAGGAGTCCTCGACCGGCGACACGTTCCCCTCCTACGACCCGACCTGTTACCTGTGCCCGGGCAACATTCGGGCCAATGGGCAACACAATCCGACCTATGACTCCACGTTCGTCTTCACCAACGACTTTTCGGCACTTCGGCCAGGGACGTCGATGGAGCGTCTGGAACATGGCCTTCTCAGCGCCGAGGGTGAGGTCGGGGAGTGCCATGTCCTGTGCTTCAGCCCCCGGCACGACCTGACCCTCGCGGCGATGTCGGCGGGTGACGTTCGTCGTGTCGTCGATGTATGGGCCGATGAATCGACCGAGCTTGGACGGCTCTATCGCTGGGTCCAGGTCTTCGAGAACCGCGGGCAGGCGATGGGCGCCTCGAGCCCGCACCCTCACGGCCAGGTCTGGGCGGGGTCGGCCCTGCCGCGCGAGGCTGCCAAGGAAGATGAGGCCCAGCGCGCCCACCACGTTGCCACCGGCCGACGACTCCTTCTGGACTACGCTGACCAGGAACGGGGCGGCGCGCGGACGGTCGATGAGAATGACCACTGGCTGGTCGTCGTGCCGTTCTGGGCGGCGTGGCCCTACGAGACGATGCTGGTGGCACGAGATCCCGTGGCTCGCCTCCCAGAGCTCACCTCCGATGCGCGTAACGGGCTCGCGGACATCCTGATCCGACTCCTGTCGCGTTACGACAATCTCTTCGGCCAGCCGTTCCCGTACTCGATGGGCTGGCATCAGGCCCCATTCGACGTGACCGACCCGGACCACTGGCAACTCCACGCTCATTTCCTGCCGCCGCTCCTGCGCGCGAACGTGCGCAAGTTCATGGTCGGCTACGAGCTCCTGGCTGAAACCCAGCGCGACCTCACGCCGGAGCAGGCGGCGGAGGAGCTGCGGGCGGCGTCGCCATCGGTCGCTCGCGCCTCCGGCTAGTTCCGGTTCCGGAGGACCTCGCCCGTGTACGATCCACGGACGGAGGGCCAATGCAGCGCTGGGGCGGACGATTCACGGGCGATACCGACGAGCGAGTCGCGGAGT
>JBDTOF010000205.1:0-2829 GCA_039933375.1 Chloroflexota bacterium | reverse complement strand
GTGGATCGAACCTGATCGTGGGTGGCGACGAGATGGAGGAGCAGCCGATCGAGCAGCCCGATGGCAGCCTCGAACAGGGCGGCGAGCTGGGAGCCGTCGAGCGCCCGGCGGCGACCGATGGATGCGATCTCCACCAGGAACGGCCGGCGCGCGCGGACATATGCGGCGACGGCGTCGGCGGTGGATGCGCCGCCCTGTGCGAGCCGGCGGGCCGTGGTGTCGGTGATGGCCATGGCCTCGGCCTCCCAGCGCTCGCGATCGGCGGGTCGGGTTGCATCCAGGTAGGCGAGGAGAACCGCGACCAGGCGGCGACCCTCGGTCCGGAACTCGGATCGGGCCTGGGATTCGAGCTGGTCGACCGGAGCCGGGGGGCCGTCGGCGCGGTAGGAGCGGGCGTAAGCCCGGGTCACCCGGTCCGATGTGGCGCCAAGTGCAGACAGACGCCGACGCCTCGGCTGACGGCTTACGGAAACGCGCTCCAGGTCAGATTGGCTGAACCGCCGATGTCCGCCCGGCGTGGCATAGGCGCGCACCCGTCCATCGTCCGCCCAGCGACGAAGCGTGTCGGGATCCACACCCAGGAATCGACTCGCTGGGCCGAGCGATATCCAGTCGGCCGGCGAACCGGTCGGAATCTCCTGGCGGGCCAAGGGCGGGGACCTCCTGCGCGACCCTCCATGGTTATCACCATGGGAAAGACAGAACCTCGGCAATTCTCGGTACAGACCGCGATCGGGAGGCGCGCGCAGAATACGAAGGTCAGGGAACGGTGTCAATCACGGAAATGCGGGGGCTGCGACGGGCGGCAGGCAGGGGCGCGATCAGGCCTCGACGAACTCGTGATCGTCGTGATGGAGACCGTCGCACAGACCCCAGCGAGGCGCCTCGCCCGGGATGGCGACCGGACGCATAATCTCCCTCACAACGCCGCGCTGGCAGTACAGCCAGCCCCGGGCGCGCATCCATTCGCGGACATGCGCCGGATCCGGATGGAACTGGAACGGTCCCGGATTGAGTACCGGTCGGCCGGCCCACGAGGCTGGCGTTTCGGCGGACACGATATCGAGGATGTTGACTCGCCAGGGAGTGCCGTCGATGACCTCGAGGCAGCCGTCGCAGCGTCGCGCGACGTTGTCCTTGACGATCGTCGGGATGCGAATGCCCATGATCTCCATCGGGCCGATCGTACCATGCAATCCGGTCGCATCCGGGCCGTGGGAGGCCTCTCGATGGAAGTGACCAGGTGGTACCCCCAGCCGGATTCGAACCGGCGATCTCCACCTTGAAAGGGTGGCGTCCTAGGCCTCTAGACGATGGGGGCCGGGAGCCGGCCGAGTGTAGCAGAGGTGTTCAGCCACCCCAGACGAGCGACAGGACCAGCGTGCCCGCGAATGAGCCCAGGGCGAGCATGCCGGAGATGCCACCCAGGGCCGCCAGCAGGAGTGTCTGGCCCTGCAGGCCTTCCTGCCAGACCTGCCACATCCGGATAGCCGAACCGACTGACAGCGCGGCGAAGGCGAGGCCAAGCACGGCGAACCCAGTCGTGACCATCGGGATCTGTGAGGAGTCACGGACCCGCAGGATCGCCCAGCCGATGTAGGCCGGGCCGCTCAGGAATGCGAGGCCTAGCAGCACGCGGAACGGAGTGACGGCGAAGGGGCCGATCTGGCGACGGGTGGTTGCCCGTGCACCGGGACTGGGGCGCGGGCTGACATGTGATCCTGCCGTGCGACGCGGCGGCGTGCTCATGACTCGCCTTCCACGGTAGCCGGTGCCTCGGGGCCCGCGGGTTCTGTGGTTTCCCCTGCGGGCACCGCAGCGTCCCCGCCCCTCGTCCGGTGATAGATGGCCAGGTTGTAGGACAGCCGCGGCCGCTTGAGCGTCGCGGCGACCTGGGCCCCTGCCTCCCCAAACGCGGCGGCAAGAAACTCGGCGGTGGCCTCGGCCGAGTCGAACGTCCAGAAGCAGTGCAGGACGCGGACGCGGAACCCGCGCGACAGGTAGGGACCCTTCCGTCGACCCCAGTCACCGTACTCCGGGCGCTCCGGGTCGATCCTTGAGACGTCGTCGCGCCCGTAGTCGTGGACGATCAACAGGCGCCCGCCGGGCCGGAGAATCCGTTCCGCCTCCGCCAGCTCCTTGCGCCGGATGCCCGGGAAGGCTGACCACAGTCCAATGACCACGTCCACCGATTCATCGGGCAGATCACTGCGGAACATCTGGCCACCAGCCCCGTGGATCAGCTTGGCGCCCAGTTCCGCCAGGCCGGCCGCAACCGCAGATCCCGTCGCGTCGATGAGCAGGACGTCACGACCGGCCAGCGACCCGAGGGCCTCGAGGCCGCGTACGATCTTGCCCTCCACATCGAGCACGGAAGCCAGCTGTGCGGAGAGCTCGGGTGACAGGCGGTACGGAAGGTCGGACACGAGGCCCGGAGTATAGGGGCTCCCCTGCCCCCCAACGGCGATAGGACCGCGTGCGGTTCGTGTCGTTAGGGCAGAATCAAGCGGTGACCAGCTCGTTCCGCCAGATGCCGTGGGCGATCCGCGGATTCCTCGCGTACGCGTTGCTCGTGCTGGCGGGGATCGGCATCTCCCTCCCGTACGTGGTTGACCTCGCCATCGCCGCGCCCGTCAGCCCGGTCGGAATCGTGGTGATGGTCCTGCTCGCCTACACGATCTTCACCACGACGCTCGTCCTCCAGCGCAAGGTCGCCGCCCGGAATCTCGCACTGGGCCTGGCCTCGCTGACGATCCCGCCCGCCCTGTGGGCCGTGATCGCCGGTCTGTGGCCCGTGGCGATCTTCCTCGGGGCATTCGCCGCCCTGCT
>JBDTOF010000204.1:0-3507 GCA_039933375.1 Chloroflexota bacterium | reverse complement strand
CGGGCGCGGCACGGGACAACAGCGCACGACCCACCATGCCTCGATTGTGGCAGACGCGATCCGGCGGTACGCTGGCCCTGATGATCGCTGACACGTTTCTGCTGGAGTTGACCCCGGAACCAACGCTCGACGTTGCCCCTTCGGTCATCCTGATGCGCGATGCTCTCGCCGCCGCGACGACCGATCTGCTGGCCATCCCCGACAGCGCCCTCGAGACGGGCTGGCCATGGCGGGAGGACGAGGCCGACGTCCGTTACGGCCTCTATCGCACGATCGAGGCCGTCGAGGCATCCACCGTCGCGACGACGCGAATCCTGCGGGACACTGGCGCCCGTCGCACGGCCGGCGCCGACCGGATCGCTCCCACGGCCATCGCCCAGTGGGAACTCCAGGGGCTGCTGGCGACGCTCGACGATTCGGTCCTGGATCGCCACTCGGGCAACGGTGAATGGACCCCGCGACAGGTACTCGGCCATATCGTGAGCGGCCATCGCGCCTCGGGCTGGTTCACGGCCTGGTGGGCGGCGCGGCCGGCGGATGAAGCGCTACCGGACCGGATTCCGGAGGCCGTGATCCGCGCCTCGGGCCTGCCCGATGAGGAGACCGAGGGTGCCGGCACGCTGACCGAGATCCGGGTCCGGCTGGCGGCGGTCGCCGACCTGATCGCCGGACGCCTGGCCCACCTTGACGACGCCGACCTGGCGCTGCCGGCTCGCTGGGCGAGCTTCCCGGTTACGGTCGGATTCCGGCTCGGTCGATGGTCATCGCATCTGGTCGAGCACACCATCCAGCTCGACAAGACGCTGGTTCGCCTTGGCCGGCAGCCGTCCGAGGTCGATCGCCTCGTCCGTCGCCTGCACGGAACCTATGGCCACCTCGAAGCGGTGGTCCACCCGATGCCGGCCGGGCTACTTGCGATCGTCGATGCGCGCGGCTGCAGCGTCAACCGGATCCTGGGCGAGCTCGCGGCCGAGTTGACTGCCGACGCGCGGAGCGCGCGAGCCGCGACCGGGACCGTCTAGCGCTCGTCGGGGCCAGCTCGTCGGAGCTGGCGCTCCTGGAACCTAATTTTCGTCGAGGTCGTCGCTCTCTTCTTCGAATGCCTCGTCGGTCGTGTCGTCGGGCGGCAGGACACGATCGAGATCCAGGATCTCGTCGTCCTCGACATCGTCCTCGAGGTCCTCTTCGAGTTCCTCATCCTCGCGGACGAGCGTGCCCTTCGTGTAGGGGCGCAGGTCGGTCGACTTCGCCGCGGTCGGGAAACTGACCTTGCCGTAGTTGCGGGGATCCTGGTAGATCTCGCGGATGATGATCCGGACGTCCACGGCGCCGAGGGAGGTGACGCCGGCCATGTACTTGTTGCCGTCCGCCATCAGCTTCAGGAGCCGGGCCGCGACGCGCGGTTCGACGACGCCGATCCGGACGCCCGCACTGGTGGCAACGAGGCGAGTTCCATCGGCCTCGAGCTCGACGGAATCACCGGGGTTGACCTGGGCGAGGAGGCGCGGGTCGGGCAGATCGAGCAGGAAGGCGAAGCCGGTCTTGCCGGTTTCTTCGACGAACAGGCGGACCGGAGCCTTGCTGCCGGCCTGGGCCGGGACGGTCCGCTCGCCGGCGGCGACCAGGAGTGTCCGCAGGCGGTCGATGTTCCGCTCGGCGATCCGGTTCGTGGGG
Source organism: Chloroflexota bacterium (assembly GCA_039933375.1). Classification (GTDB taxonomy): domain Bacteria; phylum Chloroflexota; class Limnocylindria; order Limnocylindrales; family CSP1-4; genus UBA5189. The sequence goes on along the minus strand of JBDTOF010000204.1, from coordinate 1,833 downwards.
TCGAGCGCGAGCGCTGCCTGGTAGTGCTCGCGAGCTTCGCCCAGCTCGCCGAGCTCCCAGAGCGCCTTGGCCAGGCGGTTTTCGGTCTCGGCCTCAGCACCGATCTCAAGGAGCCGGCGGTTCGTGTCGGCTGCCTCGGTCCACCGTCCAGCGGCGGCGTGCGCGGTCGCCTGCTCCGCGAGCTGTCGCTTGAGTCGCGTCGTGGCGATGGGGCTGGACGCGTTTTCCATCTCGGGGAACGTCACGAAGTCAGATCCTTTCGGCCGAATGAACTGGCGAGCCGCGTTGGCGGCGGGACGATCGAGGAGGGCGCGGGCCGACAGCATGCCGGTGGCGCTGAATGCAGAACCATGTTTGTAGCACCCGGATGGCGGACGGTCAAATGGTCGGATCTTGCAGTGCCTTGGCCGAGCCTCGCCAGCGATCCGTGGCGTCAGCTACGGAGACGCGTGCTCCAGGCCACGACCACCACCGCGAGCGCCACGAGGAGCACCGTTTCCCAGATCCAGCGAGCGTCCCGACGGCGCGTCGCCGGCGAAACGTGGATTGCATCCCACAGGAAGAAGACCAGCACCAGCAGGGCCGGGCCCAGCAACCGCGGGATCTCCATCGCGCGCAGGGCCGCTGCTGCGATCGCAACGACGATGGCACTGGTCAGCGCGAACCAGGCGACCTCGCGGAGGTTCGTCGAGCGCAAGGCGGCGGCCCGATAACCGAGCAGGAACGCGATCAGCGCATCCGCCCCGGCGAGGACCGCCAGCTGAGCTCCAGTCGGAGCTGCCAGGGCGACTCCCTGCTCGGGCCACCCGCCGGGCACGAGCGCCGCGATCCCCGCAAAGGCGAGGAGGCCGACGACCATGGTCTCGGACATGACCGCGGTCCGATCGGACCCCGACGGAGTCTTCTGACTGGCGAGGAGTCGCGATTCCGTGGCCAGCACTCGCAGGAAGAGCCACACCCCCAGGAGGAGTGCGGGTGCAAGAAGGATCCCGATCGGGACCAGGCGAACCGCTCCGTAGATGCCCACGGCCGTCACCCCCGGCACGATGAGCGCCTCGATGGGAACGCCGGTCCCCTTTGTCGAGGGAATGCCGTCACCGAGAACCTGGAGCGTTCCGAACCAGACGGCGAGTAGCAGCACGAACCCGACGAGCCACACGACGGGGCCATCGATGAGCCGTGCGGCCAGCACGATCACCATCGATACGGCGACGAGGTCCCGCGAGGCGCCGGCGATGCCCATCGGCGCGATGGTACGCGAGGAGCCAACGTCGAAGTGGCCGTCCCCGCCGCCACGGGCCGCGGTCCCGATGCCGCTCACGCGTCGTTTCGGCGGACGTAGGTGAGCAGGTCCGCCCGGGATCGCGTGTTGAGCACCTGGGCTGGCTCCACCCAGGCCCGCCGCGCCTGGCTGATACCCCAGTCGAGGTAGTCCAGCTCCTCGACCCGGTGCGCATCCGAATCGATCGATAGCAGGCAACCCGCGGCCACGGCGTGTCGTGCTCGCTCCACGGATAGATCCAGGCGCGGGGGCGAACCGTTCATCTCGAGGACGGTGCCCGTGCGCGCGGCCTCGGCGTAGATGAGATCCCAGTCGAGATCCAGGTCGTCCCGTTCGCCGATCTTGCGACCGGACGGATGGGCGATGACATCCACGTTCGGGTTCAGGATCGCGGTGAGCACGCGGGCGGTCAGCTCGGCCTGGGACTGGCGACGACCGACGTGAAGGGACGCGACGACCAGGTCGAACCGCGCCAGGACGTCGTCGTCGTAGTCGAGTCGGCCGTCGGCCCGGATCTCCAGCTCGCAGCCGTGGAGGAGTCGGAAGCCTTC
>JBDTOF010000203.1:0-5576 GCA_039933375.1 Chloroflexota bacterium | reverse complement strand
CTCGCGACGCCGTCGGCGCACCGCCGCACCGCGTCGAACGTGAAGTCCTCGGCGATCCGGGCGCGCCAGCCGTCCGTGCCGAAAACGATCCTGGCGGGGGCGGGGGCGTCGGTCACGAGGGCTCCTCCCAGCGGTTCACCCGCTCCACGAGCGCTTCCACGGCCCCCCGATCGGGGGCAGCATCGCGAAGCAGCGCCACGGGTGTCGAGGCGAGGATAGCGCGCGGTCCGGACAGGACCGTGAGATGCCCATCGACCCGATCGATCAGGAGATCGTTCGGGCCTGCCTCCGCGGTCGCATTCGGCTGGATGACCGCTCCGCTGCCTCGAGCCCCGATGGCTCCGAGCAGCGCACTCCAGCTGCCGAGATCACTCCAGCCGGCGTTCATGGCCGCCATCACGACACGACGGTCGCTCGCGGCGCTCTCCATCACTGCGCGATCGATCGAGATCCCGCGAAGCTGTGTATAGGCGGCGGCCAGCCCACTCTCGCTGTGCGCCACCGGCTCAAGCAGCGTGATCAGTCCCGTGTATCGCTCGAGTGCGTCCCGGATCGCCGCGCGCTGCCAGACGAAGATCCCTGCGTTCCAGGCGACGCCGGGCACCTCGCGCAAGGCCGTCGCCCGCGCCAGAGTCGGCTTCTCCTCGAAGGCACGAAGCGGCGCGGCGTGGAGCCCGGCAACATCGTGGGCCACGTCTACATCGGGCACCAGGTAGCCGTACTCCGTTGCTGGTCGATCTACCTGGATCCCGAGCGTCACGAGCGGCGAGTCGACACCGAGCGCCCCGCCGGCCAACTGGGCAGCCCCAGCCAGGACGTTCCGGAACACAGACTCGCGCGCGATCGAGTGATCGGCCGGCAGGACGAGCATGACCTCGTCATCGGGTCGCTCCACGAGGATGGTCGCCAGGGCAATGGCCGCCGCAGTGTTCCGGCCAGCCGGTTCGGCAATGACCCGGACACCCGGGCACTGGGCCCGGACGAGCCCGGCGTAGCGCCGATCGGTCACGATCGTGATATCGCCGAGGGCAACGGCCAGGTCAGGATGCCCGGCGACCCGCGCGACCGTCCGTTGCAGGAGCGACGAGTCGCCCAGGAGCGGGAGAAATGGCTTGGGCGTCTCGGGCCGACTCAGTGGCCACAAACGAGTGCCGCCACCGCCGGCGAGGATGACCGCGTACATGCTGGGCATCCTACCGAAGCCGCCGGCCCGGGGTGGGGCCAGTTCCGCGCCGGTTTCGCGCCAGGCGCCTGCGTTCGAATCGAATCGGACATTGCGGTCGGACCCGGCCGACCGTACCATGCGGGTTCGCGTGGCTACCAGCCGCCGTGACCCTCGAGGTCCCATTGCAGTCGTTCCCAGAGATCACGAATGCCGGATCGACTGCCGATGTCGAGTTGATCGGCATCACCAAGCGCTTCGGAGCCGTCCGAGCGGTTGACGACGTGTCCCTCACGATCGAGCGCGGTTCGTTCTACTCGCTGCTCGGGCCCAGCGGCTGCGGCAAGACGACGACGCTGCGGATGATCGCTGGCTTCGAGCAACCGACCGACGGTGAGATCCTCATTGCCGGGGTACCGGTCGCCGGTGTCCCTCCGTATCAGCGCCATGTCAACACCGTCTTCCAGCACTACGCGCTGTTCCCTCACATGAACGTCTCGAGGAACGTCGGGTACGGCCTTCGCCAGGTCGGAGTGACGAAGGCCGAGGAGCGGCGCAGGGTTGGTGAAGCCCTCGAACTCGTCCGCTTATCGGGGTACGACGAGCGCCGCACCTGGGAACTGTCCGGCGGACAGCAGCAACGTGTCGCGCTCGCCCGCGCGCTGGTCAATCGACCCACGGTTCTCCTGCTCGACGAGCCGCTCGGCGCGCTCGACATGAAGCTCCGGAAAGAGATGCAGCTTGAGCTCAAGGGACTGCAGCAGGAACTTGGCATCACGTTCGTCTACGTCACCCATGACCAGGACGAGGCCCTGACAATGAGCGATGTCATCGTGGTGATGCTCGATGGTCGGGTCCAGCAGCAGGGGTCTCCAGAGGCGTTGTACGAGCGCCCGGTCAATCGATTCGTCGCGGGGTTCATCGGTCAGAGCAACACGATCCAGGGCCGGCTGAGCGCCCTCGACCTGCAGGCCGGGACGGCCAGCGTCCAGACATCCAGCGGCCTGCTGTTGAGCGGCCGGATCACGGATCATGGCGCCCGACCCTCCATCGGCGACGAGGCCATCGTGGCCATTCGCCCGGAGCGCGTCGAGATCGCGCCGGGTACGGCGACGCCGACGGCCGGCTGGACATCTGTGGCCGGCCGAATCGGCCAGGAAACCTATCTCGGCGACCAGACCGAGTACCGCCTGGCCACGGACGTCGGGCAACTGGTCGCCAGACGCGCGCATTACGGTCGGGCCGAGACGGCGACCGTCCGTCCTGACGAATTGATCTCAGCTCGCTGGCCCGATGACGCCAACCTTGTCCTCGTCGCATAGCCAGACCGAAGGAGGCCGCCGGACAGACGTTGGAGCGAAATGGCGATGGATGACACCGGCCGTTGGACCGGTGCGTAGGGAGGAACCATGGAACCGATGACTTTCCAGAAGCTCTACGACGACTTCCGCCTCGGACGGATCGATCGTCGCACGTTCCTGAAGGCGAGCGGCCTCGGACTGGCTGCGGCCGTCATTGCGGCCTGCACCCCCGGCAGCTCGGCGAAGCCAACCGAGGCCGCCGGCGGCGGCGAGCCGACGGCAGCCGATTGGTCACCGCCGAGCGGCGTTGACCTCGGAAAGACGCTCTACGTCACGACCTGGCCGAACTACCACAACCCGCGGACGATCGAGATCTTCACCGCGCTGACGGGCGTTGCGGTCGAACTCAATCCGCTCGGCTCGAACGAGGAGATGCTTGCCAAGCTGCTCATCGGCGGCACCGGTTGGGACGTCCTCGTTCCGACCAACTACACGTTCGACACCTATGGCAACAAGGGCCTGCTCGAGCCGCTCAACATGTCGATGCTTCCGCACCTCGACACCACGCGCTACGACCAGAAGCTGCTCGCCAACGCGGAGTACCCCGCGGGCTCCAAGACGCTGTTCGGGTTCAACAAGGACTGGGGCACCACCGGCTTCACGTACAACAAGAAGCACGTGACCAAGCCGATGGCCAGTTGGAAGGACTTCTTCGATCTCGCCCAGACCGATTACAGCGGCAAGGTCGTCATCCACGACTACCAGCTGACCTCGATCGGGAATGCGCTCGTGTACCACGGCTACTCGTTCAATTCGGTCGATGAGGCTGAGTTGGCCAAGGCCGAGGAACTGCTCATCGCCGTCAAGCCGCACCTGTTCGCGATCACGAGCGACTACCAGCCGCCGATGCGGGCCGAGGACGCATGGGTCGCCATGACCTGGACCAACGACGGCGCACAGCTCCACGCCGACATCCCGGACATCGAGTACGTCATCGGCAGTGACGGTGGCGAGATCTGGTCCGACTTCTTTGCGGTGGTTTCCGGGACGACGCACCGCGAGGCGGCGTACGCGTTCCTCGACTTCATGGCCGTCCCCAAGGTCCAGGCGTTCGACGCGACGTTCCACAAGGCACCCCTCGTGGACAGCGCCGGGATCGCCCTCCAGACCGAGGAGGTTCGTGCGAACAAGATCACCTATCCGGATGCCGCATCGCTCACCAACCTCGAGTTCGGCACGGCCGAGCTCCTGACCAACCAGGCGCGGGCCGACCTCTGGGCGCGGTTCAAGTCCGCCTGATCGGACCATGGCAGAGGCTGACGGATGATCCGATCAGGTTCGGGGCGGTGGCGGTCGAGGATCGCCACCGCCCTCCTCCTGCTGCCCGCAGCGGCCTGGTATGCCCTGCTGCTGCTGGTGCCGCTGGTCATCCTCGTCGTCTTCAGCTTCGGCGGGAGGGCACCCGAGGGCGGGTACCTCCCGGACTTCACGTTTGCGAACTACCTCGAGCTCCCCACTCGAGCCACCGCCTTCGTAAACGCGCTCTGGATGGCCCTCGGTGGCACAATCCTGTGCCTGCTCGTCGGCTTTCCCCTGGCCTATTTTCTGGCCACTCGGGCGGGGTCGCAGCGGACCCTGCTGCTCGTCCTCGTCGTGGTCCCGTTCTGGACCAGTTTCCTGATTCGCACGTACGCCTGGCTCACGATCCTCGGCAACAACGGCATCCCGTCGCTGCTCGAGGACCTCGGCTTCGGGCACATCGTCCTGCTCAATACGCCATTCGCCGTCCTGCTCGGGATCGTCTACAACTACCTGCCTCTGATGGTCTTCCCCCTCTACGTGAGCCTCGAGCGCCTCGACAAGCGCCTGCTCGAAGCCTCCAAGGACCTCGGGGCGGGGCGCTGGGCGACCTTCCGCCAGGTGACCCTGCCGCTCAGCTCGGCCGGCGTCCTGAGCGGCGTCATCCTGGTGTTCATCCCGATCATGGGCGAATACATCATTCCGGCCCTGCTCGGCGGCGGGAAGGTCTTCTTCATCGGCAACGCGCTGGTGGACCTGTTCCTGCAATCTCGGAACTGGCCGTTCGGGTCCGCGGCCGCGATCGTCCTCATCCTGATCATCCTGACCGCGGTGACGGTCTACCTGCGGGTCGGCTCGCGTGGGGCGCAGTTCCGTGAGGTCTCGCTGCTGTGACCGACCGGATCACGCCCCCTCCGCGCGCGTCCATCGACCGGGCGGGCCGCTGGGTCGACCGCGCGTTCCGGCTCCAGGCCACTGCCCTGTACCTGTTCCTGTACGTGCCGATCGCCCTCGTCGTGCTCTTCAGCTTCAACGCGGGCAACAGGACGGGCGAGCTGCGCGGCGTGTCCCTGCGCTGGTACCAGGTGGCGGTCGAGGACCCGTTTGCGATGGGTGCGCTCCAGAACAGCTTCGTGGTCGGGGCATGGACCGCCGTCATCGCCACGACGCTCGGCACGCTCGCGGCGCTTGCGCTCCAGCGGACACCGCGCCACGTCAGGGCGGTGTTCGAGGCGATCACCTACGTCGCGATCATCATCCCCGGGATCGTGATCGGCATCGCGACGCTGATCTTCTTCGTGAACACGTTTGCCTGGATCAATCCACAGCTGGCTGCGGTCTGGGCCGCGGCCGGCCTCGGGGCACCACCGACGATTGGGACCGGCCTGCATACGATCATCGCTGCCCACGTCCTGTTCACGATGGCCATCGTCATCGTCCTCGTCCGGGCTCGACTTGCGGGCATGGATCGGAGCCTGACCGAGGCCTCCTTCGACCTGTTCGCCTCGCCCTTCCGCACGTTCGTCCAGGTCACCTTGCCGCAGCTCCGGCCGGCGATCATCACCGGCGCCCTGCTGGCCTTCACCTTCAGCTTCGATGACTACGTCATTGCCTCATTCGTAGCGGGACCCGGCAAGCCGACCCTCCCGATGTACGTCTTCAGCTCGATCCGGCGCGGGATCACCCCCGAGATCAACGCCATCGCCGCGATGGTCCTGACCGTGACAGTGACACTCCTGATCATCGCCAGCCTCATCTACCGCCGATCGACGCGGATCAGCACCGCGCAACTGGCCGCGGACGCTGCCGCAGGG
>JBDTOF010000202.1:0-3196 GCA_039933375.1 Chloroflexota bacterium | reverse complement strand
TCGTGCAGCCGGTCCTCGGTCAGGAACCGGAGCAGGTCCAGGCGCCCGGTCGCGAAACCAGCGACGCCGATGGCGACGCGGCCCAGGTTCGCGACCGCGTCCGTGCGCGGGACGGAGTCCGGGAGGACCCGCCGCATCTCGCTGGTCTGGAGGCGGAGCTCCGGGATGAAGACGACGGCGCGGACGCCACGCGGCACGTCGAAGCGGATCGCCTCGACCTCGTCGCCGAGGACTGCCGAAACGACGAACCCGCCGAGGAGCGCCGGCGCGGCGTTGTCCGGATGCCCTTCGATCCGGGTCGCCAAGCGAAGGAGATCGGCGGGCGACAGTGCACCGCCGAGGAGCGCATTGCCGGCCAGCAGCCCGCCAACCGTGGCGGCAGCACTCGACCCGAGCCCGCGCGCCAGCGGGATCCGGTTGGTCATCCGGATGCGCCACCGGGTATCGGCGGGGAGATCGCCATGGTGCTCCCGGAGTGCCGCTTCCAGCCCTTCGATGAACCGGTTCCCGGCGCCGACCGTCAGCTCGGTTGACCCCTCGCCTTCGACCTCGAGCGTGTGGGCGGCGCTGCTCTGACCACCGACTTCGACCTCGACGCGGTTCAGGACATCGAGGGCCATGCCGAGGCAGTCGTAGCCCGCCCCAAGGTTCGCCGTGGTGGCCGGTATGTCGACCACGACCCGGCGCCCGTCCAGCTCGGCCAGCCAGGCTCCGCTCATTGGGGCATCTCGCGGCTCACCAGCCGAGGACGGCGCGAACCGCACCGATCGTCGGATCCGATTCGATGATGCGATCGCCCGCTGTGAGCTCCGCCGTGTCCGGGTCCTTCAAGCCGTTGCCCGTGAGGATCGCGACGATCGTGGCGTCGGGATCGAGGTCGCCGGAGGTGGCGAGTCGCGTGACCCCAGCCAGGCCGGCCGCCGACGATGGCTCACAGAAGATCCCCTCGAGCCGTGCGAGATCGCGATACGCGGCGAGAATCTCGTCGTCGGTGACGGCATCGATCCGTCCGCCCGAGGCGTCCCGGGCGGCCGTCGCCAGTTGCCACGACGCGGGCTTGCCGATCCGGATGGCCGTGGCGATCGTCTCGGGATGCTCGACCGGGTGGCCAAGCACGATCGGTGCCGCACCGGCGGCCTGGAACCCGATCATTCGCGGTCGTCGCTCGACGATCCCGGCCTCGGCGTAGTCGGTGAAGCCAGCCCAGTAGGCGCTGATGTTTCCGGCATTGCCAACCGGGATCGCGAGGTAGTCCGGTGCGCGCCCAAGGTCGTCGCAGATCTCGTAGGCCCCGGTCCGTTGTCCCAGGAGGCGATGTGGATTGACCGAATTCACCAGGGTCACTGGATGCGATTCGTCGGCCGCCATCTCACGCACGATGGCGAGGGCCTGATCGAAGTTGCCATCCACGGCTACCACGCGCGCGCCGCCCATGAGCCCCTGGAGGAGCTTGCCGAGGGCAATCGCGCCTCGAGGCAGGACCACGACGACCTCGATCCCCGCGGCGGCGCCGTATGCCGCGGCTGAGGCCGAGGTATTGCCGGTCGAGGCGCAGATGATGGACGTGGCGCCGGCCTCGAGCGCCTTCGCGACCGCCAGGACCATGCCGCGGTCCTTGAATGAGCCGGTCGGGTTCATACCCTCGACCTTGGCGTACAGGTTCGCCAGGCCGAGTTGCTTCCCAAGGTGTCGGAGGTGGACCAGCGGCGTCGCGCCCTCGCCGAGCGTCAGCCCGGGCGTCGCGTCGGTGACGGGCAGCCAGCGCGCATACCGCTCAAGCAGGACCGGACGCGGGACGCCGGGCATCGGATCGCGGTCTGCCATCACCCGATTACCGGGTAGGTGGCCCCGGACGGGCCGACGAAGAGGTCACTCGCCGGGGACGCAATCGCGAAGACCGGACCGGTGGCGGGCGCCAGGCCGGCCCATGTGTTGCCGCCCCCGCGAGCGATCGTCATCAGATCCGCAAGCACCGCCGACGACGTTGCCGGTCCGCCGGCTCCCGGGCCGCTGAAGGCCACTCGTCCGATGGGCTGGCCGACCACCTCGATCCGGTTCAGCACGCCCTCGGTTCGCCCGAGGGGCGAGTCAAGCGGGACGGCCGAGGCCAGGACCGAACCTGAGATCCCATCCGCGGATCGGACGGCGGCCGCGATCAACTTGATCGCCAATCCCTGCTCCCGGGCGGCGACGATATCCGGGAGCGTGACACCGGTGATCCCGGGAAGTCCCGGCGTCCCCCCGCCGAGAACCCCGGCGATGACGATCGAGGCGGGATCGAGCCACTGTCCGAATGCCAGGCGGGCCAGGATCACCAGCTTGTTGACCGCGTCGTGGCCCTCCACGTCGCCGGTCGGGTCGGCTTCCGCGTATCCAGCGACCTGGGCATCGGCGAGCACGTCGGCGTAGGGGCGACCGTCGTTCGCCATCGCGGTCAGGATGAAGTTCGTCGTCCCGTTGACGATTCCCTGGACGACATCGAGCCGGTTGGCCGCGAGGTCGGCGGCAATGGGGCCGAGGACGGGAATGCCGCCACCGACGGCGGCCTCGAACCGCAGGGCAGCGCCTGTGCGCCGGGCGATGGCCTCCAGCTCCGCTCCGTGGTGGGCGATGACGTGCTTGTTGGCCGTGACGACCGGCTTGCCTGCTGCCAGCGCGGCGGCGATGAGCATCCGCGCCGGCTCGTCCCCGCCCATGAGCTCGACGACGACATCCGTCTCCGGATCGGCGATGAGGTGGGCGGGCGCGTCGGTCAGGAGCGCCTCGGGGATCCCTCCGGCGGCGGCGCGAGCGACGTCGCGGACCGCGACGCCGGCGAGGATGAGTGGGGCGCCGTCGGCGGTTCGTAGTTCATCGGCGTGCTCCATGAGCGCCCGGATGACCTCGCGACCGACGGACCCAGCCCCGAGCACGGCGACGCGAAGCGGTGCGGTCACAGCCGGAGCCTTCGGACGGTCATGGCGCGAATGGTACGAGGTCGCCAGCCTGTCGCGGTTCCGAGCGGCCGACGCCTCCGCTACACTCGGCCGACGATGCCCAACCCGATAACCCCCCGGCCGAATCGCACGTTCAGCGGGATCCAGCCGTCCGGTGCCCCGCACATCGGCAACGATCTAGGTGCGATCCGCAACTACGTCCGCCTGCAGGACGAGTACGAGGCGATCTACTGCATCGTCGACTACCACGCCCTGACGAG
>JBDTOF010000201.1:0-3341 GCA_039933375.1 Chloroflexota bacterium | reverse complement strand
GTCGAGGAGCTCAACGCCGCGTTCAAGGCCGCCGAGGCGGGCCCGATGGCCGGCATCCTCGGCGTGTCTGATGACCCGCTCGTGTCGTCCGACTTCAGAGGCGACAGTCGGTCGTCGATCATCGACTCACCGAGCACGATGGTCCTCGGTGGCAACCTGGTCAAGGTCATCGCCTGGTACGACAACGAATGGGGTTACAGCTGCCGTTGCGCCGATCTCATCCAGATGATCGCGTCCAGCATGCCGGCCGCCTCCGTCGCTTGAGCGGCGCCCGGCACCATCGCCCATCGCCGCACCTTCGAGGGCAGGTCTGATATGGACAAACTGACGATTCGCGACGTCGACGTCGCTGACAAGCGCGTCCTCGTACGCGTCGATTTCAATGTTCCGCTCGAGGACGGCAAGGTCACGGACGACTCGCGGATCCGTGCCGCGTTGCCCACGATCCGGTATCTGCTGGCCCATGGCGCCAAGGTCATCCTGGCGAGTCACCTCGGCCGGCCGAAGGGCAAGGTTCACGATGGACTTCGCCTCCGGCCCGCCGCCGAGCGCCTGACCCAGCTCATCGGACGAAACGTCTCCGTGACCGGCGACGCGCTGGGTGTCGGCACCGTTGACGCGATCAAGCGGCTGCGTCCCGGGGAACTGATTCTGCTGGAGAACCTGCGCTTCCATGCCGAGGAAGAGAAGAACGACCCGAAGTTCGCAGAGCAGCTCGCCGCCTACGCGGATATCTATGTCAACGATGCCTTCGGAACAGCCCACCGGGCTCACGCATCGACGGTCGGCGTCGCGAAGCTCCTGCCGGCGTATGCCGGGTTCCTGATGGAACAGGAGATCGCCCAACTCTCCGACCTCCTCGAATCGCCGGCTCGACCGTTCGCTGCGATCGTCGGCGGGGCGAAGGTGTCCGGGAAGTTGGACGTTCTCGACAGCCTCATGTCCAAAATCGACCTCCTCGTCCTCGGCGGAGGGATGGCGAATACCTTCCTCCTGGCCCAGGGGAAGGCCATCGGCAAGAGCCTGGCCGAGCACGACATGGTCGATGAGGCGAACCGTGTCCTGGCCTCTGCCGAGGCACACGGCGTTCGGGTGATCCTGCCGGTTGACGTCATCGTCGCCAAGGAGGTCACGCGGGGGACCGAGTACAAGACGCTCCTCGCCGACAAGATCCCGGCCTCGTGGCACATCGTCGACGTCGGCCCGGCGACGCTGGAGCTGATGGAAAGCGCGCTGGCCGATGTCAAGACCGTCTTCTGGAATGGCCCGATCGGGGTGTTCGAGATCCCGTCCTTTGCCCACGGGACGAAGGCGATCGCACGCTTCCTGGCCGAGCGCTGTGACGCCGGCGCGAAGGTCGTCGTCGGTGGCGGGGACTCGGTGGCTGCCATTCAGCAGCAGGGACTGGCCTCGCGGTTCACCCACATTTCGACCGGCGGCGGCGCCAGCCTTGAGTTCCTCGAGGGTCGTGAACTGCCCGGCGTCGCGATCCTGCCGGATCGTGTTCCGGAAGGATCCCCCGCATGAGCATCGACACGTCGATCGCGTTCGTTGAGGCTCGTGAGATCCTCGACTCCCGCGGCAACCCCACCATCGAGGTGGATGTGGTCCTCGGGGACGGGTCCGTGGGACGGGCGGCCGTCCCGTCGGGAGCCTCCACCGGTGCGCACGAGGCGGTCGAACTGCGTGATGGTGATCCGGCACGCTACGGCGGCAAGGGCGTCCTCACTGCGGTCGCCAACGTGGTCGAGGAGATCGGGCCGTCCGTCATCGGGCTCGATGCCGCCGACCAGGCTGGTGTCGATGCCGCTCTCGTCGAACTCGATGGGTCGCCGAACAAGAGTCGGCTCGGAGCCAACGCCCTCCTGGGGGTGTCGCTCGCATGCGCGCACGCGAGCGCGGCGGCACTCGACCTGCCCCTGTATCGATATCTCGGCGGGGTCGGCGCCAGGACCCTCCCGGTCCCGATGTTCAACATCCTCAATGGCGGCCGACACGCCCACGACTCGACGGATTTCCAGGAGTTCATGGTCATGCCCATCGGGCTGCCGACGTACCGCGAGGCCCTTCGGGCTGGCGCCGAGATCTTCGCCGCGCTGCGGAAGCTCCTGCAGGATGGGGGCCACGCCACCGGACAGGGTGACGAAGGCGGGTTTGCCCCGTCGCTCGCCTCGAACGAAGCGGCCCTCGAGGTCGTGGTGCGGGCCATCGAGGCGGCTGGCTATCGGCCGGGCGAGGACGTCGCCATCGCGCTCGACCCAGCGGTCACGGAACTCGTGGAGCCCGGGTCCGGGCAGAACGGTGAGCCGACGCGCTACGTCCTCGCCAAGGAGGGCCGAACGCTCGACTCCGGAGCGTTGATCGACCTGTGGGATGACTGGTCGGCTCGCTATCCGATCGTGTCGCTCGAGGATGGGCTGGCGGAAGACGACTGGGCCGGCTGGGCGGCGCTGACCGCGCGACTCGGGGACCGGATCCAGCTGGTTGGCGACGATCTCCTGGTGACGAACCCCGAGCGCATCCGGCGCGGAGTCGCCGAGAAGTCCGCCAATGCCGTGCTCATCAAGCTCAACCAGATCGGCACGCTGACGGAGACGATCGAGGCCATCGATATCGCGCGCCGCGCGGGCTGGGCCGCCGTCGTTTCACACCGGTCCGGTGAGACCGAGGACACCACGATCGCCGACTTCGTCGTGGCGCTCGGGACCGGCCAGATCAAGACGGGCGCTCCATCGCGATCGGAACGAGTTGCCAAGTACAACCGGCTGCTGCGGATCGAGGAAGAGCTTGGCGGCGCCGCACAATTCCTCGGGCGAGCAGCGCTCGCGAGCGCGGGGGCGTGACGTCACGGTTCCTGCGGGTCACGTGGTGGGCACCCATCAAGCGGGCCGGCGCCAGGTGCTGAGCCGAATCGTGGACCGTGGTGCCATCACCGCGGCGTATGTCGGAATCGGCATGGCGATCACGATTGGCGTGAGCTTCCTGCTCGTGATCCCGATCGAACCCGTGTACTGGGCGCTCGCGGTTCCGGCCGGGATGCTCATCGGGTATTACGCGAACGCACGATCCAGCACGCGACGCGGTGCGTGGGGACGGATCACCACCAATGCTCTCTTCGCCGGCCTCGTGACCGGCCTGACCTTCGCCGCCCTGCTGCTGGCCGTGAAGGGGCTGTTCTTCGTTGCGGACGACGGTTACCGCGACCCGGGTCTCGGCGGTCGGGTCACCTGCCAGACCGGCGGTGACTGCGTCTATCGCCGCTACCTCGAGAGGCAGCCCGAGGTGCTGGCCAACGCCGGTGTCACCAATGCCGCGACGTTCTCGAGCTACTACTGGGCCGA
>JBDTOF010000200.1:0-4103 GCA_039933375.1 Chloroflexota bacterium | reverse complement strand
GACGTCGGTCACGGCCGCGGGACTCGGACCACGTTCCAACGTACGATGTCACGACCATGAACGACCCGCGTCCCCGAACCCTGATGACGGTCCACGCCCACCCCGACGACGAGACGATCGGCACCGGTGGGTTGATGGCGAAGTCCGTCAAGGCCGGCCACCGCGTCGTCCTCGTGACCTGTACTCGGGGCGAGCAGGGCGAGATCGTGGTGCCCGAGCTGGACACGCCGGACAACCACCGACGCCTGGGCGAAATCCGGGCGGCGGAGCTCGAAGCCGCCATGGGTGAGCTTGGTGTCACCGAGTGGGAAAACCTCGGCTACCACGACTCGGACATGATGGGCCGGCCCGGCAACAACGATCCGCGCTGCTTCTGGCAGGCGGACCTGGACGAATCGGCGCGCCGCCTGACGTGGCTCGTCCGCCGCTACCGGCCCGATGTCATGACCACCTACAACGACTTCGGCGGCTATGGCCACCCGGACCACATCCGCACGCACGACGTCTCGATCCGGGCCTTCGATCGAGCGGGCGATCCGGCCTGGTACCCCGAGCAGCTCGCTCCGGAGCATGGTGGGATCGGCCCGGCGGTGAGCGATGGTGGCCTGGAGCCATGGGCCCCCCTGAAGCTCTACGAGCAGGCGATCCCGGCCTCGGTTCGCAATGCCATGCGGGATCGAATGGAGGCGGCCGGCGAGGACAGCTTCTGGACCGAACCAAAGGACGCCACGCCGGAGCAGCTCGAAGCCTGGAATACCCAGATGTCGAAGATGCTGGTCCCGGACGAATCCGTCACCACCTGGATCGACGTTTCCGACGTCCTGGACCAGAAATGGGCGGCCATCCTTCGCCACGTCAGCCAGATGAGTCCGACCAGCACGTTCCTGCGCTTTGGCAAGGACGCGTGGCGCGAGTTCTGGCCGCGCGAGGCCTACATCCTGCGCGAGTCCCGGGTGCCGTCTGCCCTACCCGAAACGGACGTCTTCGCCGGCCTCGATTAGGCGCGGCGCGTGGGCGCGGCTCGGGCCGCGGGCACGGCGGCGGCGCTACCAGCCGAGCAGGCCCTTCGAGGCCTTCCAGACCTGGTCCATCACCACTGCGCCACTACCGGCCGGATCCATGAAGTTCGGCTGTGACTTGTCGAGGATCAGGTGGGGGCGCATCCGGATCTGGACCAATCGGGCGCCGTCGAAGGTCAGCTCGAGGGTGATCCCCTCCATCGTCGGCTCCGACCAGGTCTGATCGAAGACGAAGTTGCCAAGCGCATACCAGATCGGCTTGCCCCTGTAGACCTCCATCGCCGCGGCCCAGTGAGCGTGGTTGCCAATGACCATGTCCGCGCCGGCATCGATGGCGGCTTCCCCCAGTGCCCGTTGGCCCGCGAATGGCGTCGCGTCATATTCCGTGCCCCAGTGCGGGAAGACGATCACGATGTCGGCTCCGGCAGCGCGTGAAGCGGCGACGTCCTCGCGCAGGTTGGCCACCGTCATCGGGGCACTCCCAACCCGCGACGGCGTGGCCCAGTAGCTGCCTGCGATCGTGTCGTAGCCCAGCATCGCCACGGTCTGGCCGCCAGCCGTCAGCAGCGCGGGCTTCCGTGCCGCTGTGATGTCGGCGCCGGCGCCGCTGTGGGCAATGCTCCACTTGTCGAGGCTCGTCATCGTCTGGAGGATCCCCTTCGCCCCGGCATCGCGAATGTGGTTGTTGGCGAGTGAAACCCAGTCGACCCCGGCATTCGCGAGCCCCTCGATCAGCGCCGGGTCGGCGCTGAAGACGGTGCCCTTCGAGTGCCAGGTGAACGCGTCGGGCGCCGGGTTCTCGAAGTTGAAGATCGCCAGATCCGCGCCCTGGACGAGGCTGCGAACCACCCCCGCGTCGCCGGTGCGCTGGGTTCGCGGGAGATCCCAGCCGAAGACCGAGCAGTCCTTGCAGCGGCTCGTGATCTTGACCGTGCCGCCGTCGAACGGGAAATCGATGCCCTTGCCTTCGGTCTTGACCGTCTTCGCCACGCCACGGTCGAGCATGATGTCGCCGCCGGCCACGAGGGTCCACGCACGGGCCGGGTCGTATTGAACGGCCGGAGTCTCGGGAACTGCGCCCGCGAGATACGTGCGGACGACCATCAGCGGCCAGTCTTCAAGGCTTTTCACGCGGCCCTCGCCGAACATCGCTCGATCGTCCCAGCCGAGCGCTTCGACGCTGGGGTCGATCTCGTCCGCGAACAGGAACCCGAGACGGTTCGGGTGCGCGGCCAGGTCCTCCCGCAGCGACGCCGCGTCGGGGGCGATGACCAGCTGGGGGTTCGTGATCCCGCTCAGCATTGCAAGCAGAATCGCAGGCACCGACTCGACGACCTCGATCGCTTCGAACCGGGTGGACGTGCCGTCCGCCGTCGCGCGCACTTCCTCCGCCGACACGCTGATCCACGGGGCGCGGAAGTTCGTGACCGGGACGAGAGCACGGGTCACGACGGTGGGTGTCGGCCCTGGCTTGGGGGTCGGCCGAGGCGTGGCCATTGGACTCGGCGTTGCCGCAAGGGCCCCGGTCGGCGCGACCGATGCAGGTGCCGGAGCCAGCGTCGATGCTGGCGAGCACGCGCCAACCATGAACAGGGCACTTGCGAGGGCCGCTCCCAGTCGCTTCATCATCGTCGCAGGGTACCCGGACATAGCAGCGCCCCGTCCGGGCGGGCAGACGGGGCGCAAGGTGTATTCAAGGTTGATGGCGGACCCGACCGGATTCGAACCGGCGATCTCCAGCGTGACAGGCTGGCATGTTAGGCCGCTACACCACGGGTCCTGGCGAGGGCGGAGGATAGCAGGCCGGGCAACCGTTGTCAGATGCCAGCGGGATCCTCGGCACGGGCGTACCCCTCGGCCTCCTCCTCGTTGTAGCCGCCGTGGTAGTCGGCCGCATCGGGTCGGTGGATCTCCGATTGCTGCGCGATCCGGTTGCGAAGGTGCCCCCGGAAGTCTTCCAGGCGATTCCAGTCACGATCGGCGTTGCGATCGAGGAAGGCCTCCAATCCCGTCTTCAGATCCCGGATGACATTCGGTCCGATCGCGTGATCGAGCATCGCGGATGTGGCGACCTGCACCGTCCCGCAGCCGAGGAGGAAGTAACTGAGTGCGGCGTCGAACCCGGAGATCCCACCGATCCCCGAGAACTCGCGGTCGGGGAATGCCCGGGTCAGCTCGGCCATCTTGGCCAACGACTGGGGCAGGATCGCCGGGCCGCCCAGACCACCGGGCGACACATAGCCGTCAACGTTCACCTCGAAGTCAACGGTTTCCGGGTTGACGGGAGGCAGGGCCGGAAACGTGTTCGACGAGGAGATCGCGTCGGCTCCACCAAGAAAGGTCGCGGCGGCCTCCTCCACGATGTTCGCGGTCGCGGGCGTCAGTTTCACCCAGACCGGAACACGCGAGACCTCCTTGACGGCCTGCGTCGAGATCGAGCAGAGCACGGGATCCTTGCCGACATTCGCACCCATGTCGATCCGGTCCATGTGCGGACACGAGAAATTGAGCTCGATCGCGTCGGCGCCGGCGTCCTGGACGGCGCGAACGAGGACCTGCCAGTTCGCCAGCTCCTTGTCGTTGCCAGACCCGGCCATGATCGATGCGACCAGCACCCTGGTCGGGTATTCGCTCTTCAGTGATTCGATCCGCGGCACCCACCAGTCGAGTGGTTTGTCGGAGATGAGCTCCCAGTTCCAGGACGCCATGAGTGTGGAGTCCGGGCGCTTCTCCATCGACAGTCGGGTGCCGCCGTTATCCAGGCGAAGGAACTTCGTCTTGGGACCCCGGACGTTGCTCACCGGGTGAAGGCCAATCGTCTTGGTGACGACGCCCCCCCAACCGGCCTCGTAGGCCCGGGCGATATTGGATTCGGACTCCGTCGGCGGAGCGGACGCGAGGAGGAATGGATTCTCGAACCGGATCCCGGTGAAGATGGTCGACAGATCGGCCATGGACGTGTCTCCTTGGAGCGGAAGTCGGCATCGTGACCTGTCCGGCCGGGCCGGGCTAGGTCCGTTGGTCACAAACTGGCGGCAAACGCCGACCGTGCGGCTGCGCGGTATCCTGCCGACGCCCATGGAA
>JBDTOF010000199.1:0-11706 GCA_039933375.1 Chloroflexota bacterium | reverse complement strand
CGTCGATGTCCCGGAACTGGCAGGACTCAACCGTGCAGCCAGGGGTGTCGTCCTTCGGGTAGAAGTAGACGATGGTCCACCGGTCCTGCTGTTCGGACAGCCGGTGGACGGTGCCAGTCTCATCAGGAAGGGCAATGTCGGGGGCGGGATCGCCAGGCCCTGGAACACTCACGACAGGAGCGTAGCAGGGCATTCGACCACGAGGACACGCCCCTCCTCGATCGTCAGCCAGGCGTCAGGCAGGAAGCGGACGTTGGACAGCCCGCGTGAGGGACCAACTTCAAGACGTTCGTGGTTGAGCGAGAACTTGAGCCCATGCGTGGTAACGCCGCTCGCGCTTTCGAGTGGAATGAGCGAAACGACGTCCCCGAGCCGGCCCGACAGGTCGATCCTCGTTGGTGATGCACCTCCGGCTCCAACGACACCGATCGCGAGCCGGATGCGGGCCGCGGCATCCAGGATCTCGACCTGGTGCCCGGCCAGGGCCGGATGGCTGAGGAGGGCAACGTTCGCCAGCGCATGATCCGGTCGGGACCCGCCGAGTGCCCCGATGATGACGATCCTCTGCGCGCCCGAATCGACCGCGGCCAGGACGGCCAGTTCCGCATCCGAGGCATCCTTATCGACCGGCGCCAGTTCGATGTCCAGGCCGCGAGCTCGCAGCTCGGCGACCCCGTCCGGGCCCAGGGAGTCGCCATCCCCGACCCACTGCCGAATGGTCAATCCGAGACTGTCCGCGAGGCGCGCACCACCGTCCGCGGCGATCACGAGGTCGGCGCCGGGATCCCAGCCGGGCCACGCCGCGTTCAGTTCAGCACGAGTCGGTGCCAACCCGTCGAGCACGATGATCGCCCCCTCCGGCTTACGCACCGCCGGAAGCCGCCCGAGCTTCGGACCGCGTGAAGTGGCTGGCGACCCAGGCCGTTACGGAGTCCGCGACCTCCACGGCGCCCGCATCGTGGAGTTCAGCGCGAACGGCAAGCATGGAGACGATACCGATGCCACGCGCTCCGACCGTTCGGGCCATGCGCATGTCATCGGGCGCATCACCGACATACGTGGCGTCGGTCGGCCGATCGCCGACGCCGAGCCAGTCGAGCGCCTTTTGCAGCGGCGCCGGGTGCGGCTTCGAGAACGGCAGATCATCGCCGCACACGAGCACCTCGACGTAGGCATCCAGGCCCGTGGCGTGGAGCTGATACTCGACCACTAACCGATCGCCAGCGGTCACGATCCCGATCGGATGCCCCGCTGAAGCGAGGCGTTCGAGCGCCAGGTGCACGTCGGGGAACGCCTGGACGTCGGACATCTGGGCCCGGTACCGCTCGATCCACAGCCGGCCCACCTCCTCGACGAGAGCGGCCGGAACGCCGAGTTGCAGGTACATGCTTCGCCAGTCGGGACGCAAGGCGGCCCGGTATGCCGCCTCGTCGTAGGCGACCCCATAGACGCCGAGCACCTCGACGTTGATTCGGGTGATCACGGGCAGGCTGTCGACCAGCGTGCCGTCCCAGTCGAAGATCATGGCATCCATCGTCGCCGATCCTAACCCGCTAGACTCACGGCCGTGCCTCCCACTCTTGACCACCCAGCCATCCGGCGTGTCATCGAGGCCGCCCAGCGCAAGGGCGTCACGCTCGATATCACGCTTTTTGCGGAGTCGACCCACACCGCCGAGGACGCCGCACGGGCCGTTGGTGTCGAGCTGGGCCAAATCGTCAAGTCCCTCGTCTTCGTGACGCCCACGGACGACGGCGGAGCCGAGGCGGTCCTCTGCCTTGTGTCCGGACCGAACCGCGTCCATCTCGCCAGACTGGCGGCCGTTCTCGGCCGATCCGACATCCGACGCGCCACGGCCAGCGAGGCCAACGAACTGACCGGCTTCGTCATCGGCGGCATCCCGCCAATCGGCCACCCGAACCGCCTGCGCGTGATCATGGATCCGGATCTCGGGCGCTTCTCCACCATCTGGGCGGCAGCCGGACTCCCGACCGCGGTCTTTCCGGTGGCGCCGGGGACCCTTCGAATGCTCGCCGATGCGGTCGTGGCGCCGATGACCGAGGACCGACCCGCCCTGGCTGTCACCGAAGGGGAGGCTCCAGGCCCGGTCGGCGCCGGATGAGCCCCCCAGGCGGGCCAGTGCGCGCCATGGACCCGCACGATGCGACCGTGACATACCCAGGCGGCCTGCGTGCGCGTTGGCGATGGGGCGGTTCGGGCCAGGCGGCGGCCGTCTTTGCCCTGTCCGAGGCGGGCGGTTCGCTCGTGGATCTTGGGTCGCTGGTCGGCGAGGATCCCGACGATCGCTGCCGTGCGGAACTTCGGATCGACGGGCCCGCTGGAGCGTGGTCGGCCCGGTTCGCCTCGACCATCAACGACGAGCCAGCGGCCGTGTTGTGGGATTCGGCTGGCCTCTTCGTCGTCCAGTACGGGTTCCATGCCTACGCACTCGACGCACGCACGGGGGTCCTCCGCTGGAGTCACCGGTCGGCGACGCCGATCCTGCGCGTCATCGCTTCCTCGCGACTGCACCATCTGCTGCTCCAGTCCGAACTCGAGACGTTCGCGATCGAAGCCGACGGAGAAGTTGCCTGGCGGATCGCTCACTCGGATGTGGTGACCGCGGCCGAGCTGGTTGGCGGAAGCCTGGTCCTGACGAGCTACAGCGGGCTGGTCAGCGCCATCGACCCCGCGACCGGGCGCTCCACGGGCTGACATCGGAGCGCTGCGGCCACGCAACTGTGGATAGTCAGTGGACAACCCAGTGCCGTCGGCCGAATCTGGTGGAAAGGTGGCGTTGACGCCCGGTCCCAGCGCGCCGTAGCGTAGGACCCAGCCCGGAGGGGCTGAGCGACACTAACGGCTGAGATCGCATCAAGGTCCATGCGTCGGGTAGGTTCCTCCGGGCCTTTCCATGCCCGGCTATGATCCCGGCCGTGGATGGGCTCCTCGTCATCGCTGCCGGATTCGTTGCGCTCCTTGGTGCGACGGGGATCCTGCGCACCTTTGGGCCGGGGTTTCGCGTTGGCCGGCTCCTGAGTTCTGCCCCCGACGTTTCGATTGGCGAAGCGAACGAGATCGCAGCATCGGGTGCGGCCCGTTACCTCCGGATCACGGGGCGGATCGACAGCGAGACGGACTTCACGGACGCGGACCACCGGCCACTCGTCTTCAGGCGGACACGCTTTCAGACCCGCTCCAGGGGCCGATGGACCGACTTCGATCGCGTGATCGAGCAAGTGCCATTCGAGCTCAACGAGGGACTCGATTCGATCCATGTCGACACCAGCGTCCTCGGACCCGGCCTGGTGGTCGTGCCGAGGGAGACCGTCGGGGTCATTGGCGACCTTCCGGACCATGCGCCCGACGACCTTCCGCGTGATCAACCGGCCCGGGTCGTCATCGAGCACGTATCCAGCGTCGAGCACGCAACCGTGGCCGGGGTCCCGGTCCTCGATCCGGATGGCACCACCCGCATGACCTCGGGCCTCG
Organism: Chloroflexota bacterium; assembly: GCA_039933375.1. GTDB lineage: Bacteria > Chloroflexota > Limnocylindria > Limnocylindrales > CSP1-4 > UBA5189. Next base: position 8,214 of record JBDTOF010000199.1, on the reverse strand, counting down.
GTCGGCCACTCATCCTGACGACGCTGGAGCAGCCCGAAGCGATGCGCATCCTGGCCCGGGGTTCCACCCGTCGACCCCGCCTGGCAACTGGCCTCCTCCTCGTCGCCGTTGCCCTCATCGCGCTCGGCCTCCTGCTCCTGGTTCTGCCGGGGGACGCTCTCGCGGCGTCACCCGACCCGACGGCGATCGCGGGTTCTGATACGCGCTCGGCTGGCGAGGGCCCGGGGATCGTCGGGGCGCCACTCGCGGCTGCGCTGGCCGTCGTCGGGATCGGCCTTGCGGCAACCCTCGCCACGATCGCGTTCGTTCGTCTGACAGAGCGTCGGCGAGGCTCGGATCCGGAACGCTAGCACGGCGTCGGGCCCGGCTGGGACTTTGTTCCTATTGGCAGGATCTGTAGGGTTCGTAAAGTAGACCGAACTTCACAGAACCTACCGGTTGGTCAATGTCTTCTTCTCCGCATCCACACCCGTCCGATGCCACGCTCACGGTGACCCGTGCCGCCGAGGTGCTCGGGGTGCACTCCAACACCGTTCGGGCCTGGAGTGACGCCGGTCGAATCCGCTACTACCGCATCAACCCACGTGGCGATCGACGCTATCGGCGGAGTGACCTGAATCGCTTCCTGAGCGCCGCAGTCGCCGGTGCGCCCGAGGCCGCCGCGCAGGGCCGTGGCTTTCGATCCCAACGAGGTCGGACAGCCGGATCCAGCGTCTTCGGGGCGGCTGACACCGGAGCCGCCGTGCGGGTGCTTTCCGGTCTTGGGCGGATTGCTGCATCCGTCATCAGTACTCCCGCTGATGCGGAGGCGCTACTCGGCTCCGCGACACGGATCATTCGGGAGGGCCTCGGGTTCCGCCACGTATCGGTCTGGCGGCTCGACGACGATCGACTCGAGCCGGCGGCCGTGTCCGGTCCAGCCGGCCTCCGCCTTTCGTCGGTCCGTGCCGATGCCGGGCTGTTCGGACGCGCACTCGGCCGAACAGGTCAGGTAGTGGACGACCAGGGCCTGGTGAATGCCGAACTCCCCCTCGGTGTGACCGGGCGTCGCCTGGCCTGCACGATTCCCGGCCACTCGGGATCCTGGGGCGCGCTCCTGGGGGTGGCGGCCGGGGATGAACCGGCGTCGCCGTCGACCACGGAGCTCCTGGTCGGAGCCACTGAGCTCCTGGGTTCGATCATCGGGTCGGCGGATGCCGCCGCAGCGGCCGATCGTCGAATGCACTACGCCGAGGCCCTCGGCCGGGTGGCCGGCGACATCAGCAGCCGTCTCGATCCGGATGAGTTGCTGTCGCGCCTTCTCGAACACGCAATGACCATGTTCGATGGGGACCGCGCGGCCGTCTTCCTGATCACCGCGGATGGTTCCCGACGAGCCGTGGTTTCCCGTGGCCTCTCGTTCGCATACCTGGAATCAGTGCGCGAGGGCGGCCCCTGGGCACTGCCGGGCGAGGCGGGATCCGAGAGCCGACCACGCTTTACCGTCCGCGTCCGCGACGACCCGCGGGTTGCCGATGCCCGGGCGAGCATCGTGCAGGAGGGCTACGACACCGTCTGTGTCGCACCGCTCATGAGAGACGGCACAGCCGACCCCATCGGCAGCCTGACCATCTATCACGACCAGCCGCACCCCTGGTCGAGCGACGAGCTCGATGCGCTCGCCGATCTCGCAGCTCAGGCGAGCGCTGCGCTGCGTAGCTCCCAGACCTACGCCCAGTTGGCGACGTGGACGGCCCAGCTCCAGTCAATCCAGCAGCTCGGCGCGCGGCTCAATCGCCTGTCGGATGTGGCTGCCATCGGAGAGGCCATCGCGACCGAGCTGAAACAACTGATCGACTACCACAACGTGCGCGTCTATCGCCAGGTGGGCGAGGACCTGATCCCGGTGGCCATGCTCGGCGAGGTCGGCGAATACATCGATCAGACGCCGGAGCAACTTCGGACCACGGTCGGCCAGGGCATCACCGGATGGGTGGCCGCCCATCGAGTTGCCCAGTATCTGCCGGACGCGGACGCCGATCCCCGGACCAACACGATCGCCGGGACCGACGATGCAATGGACGAGTCGATGCTCCTGGCTCCGATGCTGTTCGAGGACGCCGTGCTCGGTGTGCTGGTCCTGTCGAAGCTGGGACTCAATCAGTTCACGGATGACGACCTCCGTCTCCTCGTGATCTACGCGAGCTTCGCGGCCCAGGCGATGGCCCACGCGGACGCCACTGAACGGCTCCACCGGCAAATCCAGAGTCGGCGTGACCTGCTCGCAATCACGGAGTCGATCCTCGGAACGCTGGATACCAGGTCGGTCCTGGAGTCGGTCGCGGACCGGCTCGGTGAACTGGTCCGCTCGGACAACCTGTGGATCATGCTGCGTGACGACGGGTCGGATGCGTTGACAACGGTGGTTGCCACCGGGGTCGATTCGACCACCTACGTCGAGCCCATGGCTGACGAATGGAAGAGCCTGACCGGCTGGGTCCTCGAGCGCAACGAAGCGGCGCTGGTTGCCGACCAGTACGACGATGAGCGCGTCTACGTGCTGACGAGCGGCCGGCGCCACGGTGGGCTCATCTGCGTCCCACTGCGCGGACGCGGCCGTGCCATCGGTACGTTGTCCGTGGAGCGGCTGGGCCTCGCCCAGTCGTTCTCCGGGGAGGAGTTCGAGCTGGTCCAGCTCTTTGCCGCACACGTGTCAATCGCCCTGCAGAACGCTCGAGCTCATGGTGAGATCGCCCGCCAGGCCGAGACCGACGACCTGACCGGACTGCGGAACCACCGCAGCTTCCGCCAGGCGTTGTCCGCCTCGGTCGCCAGCGGAAGCCCGTTCAGCCTGTTGATGGTGGACCTGGACCACTTCAAGCTCGTCAACGACACCTTCGGGCACGAGGCGGGTAACGACTTCCTGCAGAACGTCGGCCGCGCTATTGCCCAGGCAAGCCGAGACTCCGACACCGCGTTTCGATACGGCGGCGACGAGTTCGCCGTGCTTCTCTCGGGAACCGACGCGGACCACGCCGGCCTCGTGGCCGAACGCATCCGGAGCGCGATCGCTCGCATCGGCGCGTCTACCCCGGAGCTCGCCTCCAAGGGGATTGCGGTCGATGCATCGGCGGGTGTGGCGACCTTCCCTGATGACGGAGTCTCGCCGGACGAGATCCTCCTGGCCGCAGATCGAGCCTGCTTCGTGGCCAAGCGGGGTGGCGGCGGTCGCGTGGCGACGGCGGCCGAAGGCGCTGCCCTGGTGAGTGAATTCACGCTCCAGATCCCGACGCCGATCGACGAGTCGGACTGATCAGGCTCCGGCGAGGGCCAGTAGCGGCGGTAAGACCCAGAGCTTCGTGAGCCCGGCAAACGAGGCGATCGTCACCGCGACGAGGATCGTGCCTGCAAGCGCCACGGTGAGCCGATCCGAGCGATCAAAGCGGAGCTCGCGCAGCCAGGTCCGCTTGCCGGTTCCGAATCCGCGCAGATCCATCGCGTCGATGGTGTCCTCGGCCCCGACGATGGCATTCATCGTGAGTGGAATGATCAGGGGCACGGTCTTGCGGACTCGCGCAATGGGACCGCCCTTGCCCTTGTCCCACTCATAGCCGCGGACGCGCTGCGCATCGATCGTCTCCTGGAGATCGCCGGCCAGCGAGGGGATGAAGCGATACGTCAGATCCACACCGAAGGCGAACTTCTCGGGAATGCGCAGGCGTGCCAGAGCGGGTCCCAGGTCGCTCGGCGCAATCGCATAGGCGATCGGGAAGCCGATCGTGATGAACGTCACGAAACGCAGCAGCTGGGTGGCGCCATAGCTGAGGGATTCAGCCGAGATGGGCGTTCCGAGCAGTGGCAGGTAGAACAGTGGATGGAGATCCGACCGATCGAAATTACCGATTGCCCCGCCGGTCAGGACGGTATTGACCAGGACGAGGATCGAAACGAACACGACCGCGAAGGCCCATTGCTTTCGGACGAGCCGGAATGGGATGCTCGCGGACCGGTAGTAGAGCTGGGCCAGGCCAAACAGGACTGCCACCAGCCGGATATCCCAGATCTGGATCACCGTCGCGGCGGCGAACACGCCGACGAGCAGGGGGACACGGGGATCGCGGCTGCCGAGCCACGATCCCCGGCCCAGGTAGCGCGGGGTGAGGATCACCTCGCTTGCAGCTCAGGAGTCGTCAGCGACCCAGGGATTCCTTCAACGGTTCCCAGGCCATCACAAGGATCGGCACCAGGATCACGGCGGCGATGAGATCGGGCACCAGGACCCACAGATAGCTGCCGGTCAGAGCCGTGTTGAAGTCGTTCCCGAAGACCCAGATATCGGAGAACACAAACAGCATGCCGACCGCCACGGACACCGCGGCGACAATGGCCGGCCCGACGATCTTGCCGCCCATGCTGGCCAGAGATCCAGCCGCCAGCACGCCGGCGATCAGCCCGACGAGACCATTGGCGATGTGCCAGTTCCACGCCGTGAGCAGGCCGTAGCCGCTCAGCTGGTCGACGATGGCGTTTCCGACAAGACCGGTGAACAGCCCGACGACGGGGCCAAACGCGAAGCCGAAGAATGGGACGATCGCGAACGCCGGGCGAACCGACACGTTGTTGGAACCCGGGATCACGAAACTGAACAGGGCGAGCACACCGTAGAGCGCTGCGCCGATGGCTGCGTAGACGATGACGCGGGAATCCACTCCCCACATCGAACGTGGCATTGACATCGAAGACATCCGATCCCTCCTTGGATGATCTCAGTACGTACGCATGGGATGGTCAGTCAGCAGCGACGGTGGATCCCCCTTCCTCCCTTGACCCGGATCCTGGGCTCGCCAGGATGTGAGCTGCAAGGCTTTCAGCGTCGAGGTAGCCGGCGCCGGAGCGGTGCCAACGGGCATTGGCTCGCATCAGCGACGTCGGGCGAAGGTTGCACGCGATCCAGCGATCGAGGTCCTCGACGACGAGCGCGGGCGGGCCATCAGCGACGACCTGTCCGTCTCTGAACAGCAGGATACGGTCTGCGTGCGTCAATGCAAGGTCTACATCGTGCGTGACGAGGTAGATCGATTCGAGGCCGGGGATGGCCATCACCTCCCGCATGAACCGCCGCGCGGTGCGGTAATCCTGGCCGGCGGATGGCTCGTCGAGGATCAACGTGAGCGGCTCCAGGGATAATGCGATCGCCAGCGCAAGGCGTTTCTGCTGCCCGAATGACAGCGTCAGCGGTGGTCGATCGAGGATGTCCTCCAACTGATCAAGCGACGTTCGCCGGAGTGCCTCGGCCACGATCGGCTCGAACGTCTTTGGGTCGCGGCCGAGGTTCCGGGGACCGAACGTGAGTTCCTCGCGAACGGTCCGGGCGAACAGCATCTGGCTCGGGCTCTGGAAGACATAACCAAAGGTCGACGCCAACTGGGCTACAGTCCGCTTGTCGATCGATTGGCCGTCGACCAATATCGCGCCGGACGTGGTGGGTAGAAGGCGCATCGCCGCGCGAAAGAGCGTCGTTTTGCCCGAACCATTTGGGCCGAGGACCGCCACGACTTCGCGGCGTCCGAGCGAGGCGTCGATACCGTGAAGGACCTCATGGTCACCGTATCCGGCCCGGACGTCCGCGAACACGAGCCGCGGCGGGCCTCCTTCAGCAGCCATCGCGGGTCGGGTCGGAAGCGGGTTCGCCGAAGCCAGATCGGACGCCGGCGCCGCCTCCTGTCGCGCTCTGGCCAAGACCGCCTCGAATGGCAGCTTGACCGCGTCGGGGTCAGCAATGGCAAGAAACCCGTCCACATCGCCGAGATAGCGGGTCTCGCCCTCCTCGAGGTACAGGACGCGGTCCGGCCGGAGGTCCAGCGCCTCCTCGACCCGATGCTCGACGATCACGATTGCGTGCCCCTCATCGGCAAGTGCGCGGAGGATTGCCAGGAGCCGCGCCGCACTCGCCGGATCGAGATTCGCGAGGGGTTCGTCAACGACGTACAGACGCGGCTGAAGCATCAGGATCCCGGCGACCGCCAGGAGCTGTCGCTCGCCACCCGACAGCCCGGCCGTCTCGCGACCCAGCAGGGCCCGGATTCCGGCGCGATCCGCAACCTCCTGGATGCGGCGCCGGATCTCCGATCGTTCGATCCCGAGGTTCTCGGGGCCAAACGCCATCTCCGCCTCAACCGTCGCGCCGACGATCTGCTTCGCAGGGTCCTGGAGGACCGTCCCGATGACCGCGGAGAGGTCACGCAGGCGCGTCTCGGCGATGAGGCGCCCATCGACGGCCACGGTGCCGCTGAGCTCGCCCGGATAGGCATGGGGAATGAGACCGTTGATCGCGCGGATGAGCGTGCTCTTGCCGCAACCCGACGGCCCGGCGACGAGCACGATCTCGCCGGCTCCGACGGCCAGGCTGATGTCACGGATGGCGGGTTGTGTCGCGCGCCGGTACCTGAACGTGAGGTCGCGGACCTGGACGATGGGCTCAGACACGGTCGGTCCGGGCACTCACGCTAGGCCGGGCGGATGCGGACCGGGCGATCGATGGCGAGGGCGAGCCGCTCGGCGGCATTGCCCTGGTTGTCGGCCAACGAGAGGTGACCCTCCGAATCCTCGAGAAGGAGTGAAGCACCGATCGGAACCCGTCCGAAGGTCGATTCCCAGACGGTCTCCTCACGGACGGCCGGACGACCGCCGTGGCCCGCGAACTCGAGCGCGATACGGCGCCCCGGCGTCAGAGATCCGATGGCTGATTCAAGGTCGGCCGGCGTACCCGCAAACGTGACATTGCCGTAGATCATGACGTGCACGATCTGGCTGTCCAGGAAACCCTCGCCGATCGACGGGGCGGGGAATTTCAGTCGGATCAGCTCCGCCGGATCCAGGGCGCGCCCGACCGACTCGATCGGCGTTCCCATCGCGACGTGAGCGGCCATCGGAGCGAACACGTCCCGGCCGTGGAACGTGCTCGTGACGACGGGAAGCATCAACTCCCGGTTCTCGAGAGCGTGGGCTGCCACGACACCGCCCAGCCGATCTGCCGCCGGCATCAGCAGGCCGTTATCCGGGCCCACCAGGACGTCCCCGCGCGCGACCCGGATGGCAACTCCATGGCGCTCGGTACCGACCCCCGGATCGACGACCGCCACATGCACGCCAACGGGCATGTGCGGCAGGGCGAACACGAGCGTGGCGGCACCGTCACGGATGGAGAACCGCGGCACCTGGTGATTGACGTCGATGATCAGAGCATCCGGCGCGATCTGGTACATGACTCCGCGGCAGACCGCCGGCGCAGCAGGCCCAAAGTCGGAGGTGAAGGTGATGACGGGACGCGTCATCGCCTCAGCTTCCCCGGATCGTGATCTGGCGATCCGGTCCGATACCGAGCCGCGAGGCGGCGCTGCCCTGGTTATCGGCAATGGCGAGTTGGCCAAACGAGTTCTCATAGATGAGGGCCGAGCCCACCGGGCGATGGCCGAACGTCAGGCACCACGGGATCGTGGTGACGAGAGCCGGGCTCTCGTCGGTCGCTTCGAAGGTGATCGAGAGTGGCCGGTCGGCGACCAGCGCGCCAAGGGCGGCCTCGAGTTCCGCGGGCGTGCCCGCCAGCCGCAGGTTGCCGAATGAATCCACGAACAGGACCGTGGTCCGGAACTCGCCGTCGGCGATCGTCGGGGAGGGGAAGGTCAAGGGGACGAGGTCCCCGAGTGGCACCACTGGACCGACGGCATCAAACGGCCGGCCAGCGGCGAGGTGCGCTCCGACCGGCGCGAAGATGTCCCGGCCATGGAAGGTCGATGTCGTGCGCGGGAGCATGAGTTCGCGGTTCGCCAGGAGCCGGGCTTCCGCGATCCCGCCGAGGGCCTCGGCCGCCGGCATCAGGACGCCATTGTCCGGCCCGATCAGGACGTCGCCTCGGTCCGTGAGGATGCCAATTGGATGGCGTGACGTGCCAACCCCCGGGTCGACGACCACGACATGGACTCCGATGGGCATCCATGGGACGGCCGTCCAGAGGAGGTAAGCGCCGTCCCGAATGGCGAACTTCCGGATCGTGTGGCTGATATCGACGATCTGCGCATCGGGCGCGATCGAGAGCATGACGCCGCGGCAGATCGCGGGCGCCGATTCAGGCCCGAAGTCGGTCAGAAAGCTGATCACGGGACGGTTCATGTTCGCGCGATAGTACCGAACGGCGGTGAATCCGAAGCGGCGCCCGGAGGAGTCGGGGCGCCGCTT
>JBDTOF010000198.1:0-7980 GCA_039933375.1 Chloroflexota bacterium | reverse complement strand
TCGACGAGATCAAGGCACGCGCCCCGATCTGGAAGGCGGAGCAGTTCGCCGACGGCCACGTCTGGATCGGCAGCCCGGCCCGTGATGGCCCGCTAGGGGATCCGCACCCGTAGGTCGGGCCGCTCCGGCCGCGCGCGCTCCCCGTATGCTGGGGGATATGGCGCTGTCACTGGGTTCGGGGGAACTGGTCTCGGAGCGCGAGCAGCTGCTAGCCGCTGCGCGGGCGGTGGCGTTGGCGCTCGCCAGGGATGCTATTCGCACCACGACCCTGGGCCGGGAGCGTGCGATTCTTCGACTCCTCGGCGTGGACGGGCTGGATCGCGAGGGCCGGCCGCTTGCGGCCGAAGTCGTCGACCGGTTCGTCAGCGGCGATCCGGGTCGGCTGGCCGTCGGGATCGGTCTGCCGTTCGCGGCCGCGCTTCTCGAGTACGAGACGACACCCCAGTTGCTGGCACTCGACGTGGCTGCGGGCACGATCGACCTGGCACTCGAGGCGGAGCTCCTCGAGACACCCGAACGACTGGCTGCTGCGACTGACCATCTCGCGTCACTGCTCGCCGGGGCCATCGATCAGGTCGATGCCAACCGTGTAGCGCGCCGCGAACTCCTGGACGTACTGGGGGACGTCGATCCGCCGCGGATCGGGACGTCGCTCCGCTCGCCTGAGATCGAGGGTGCCGAGCGGGACGCCACCGCCTTGGTGGCTGGCGGGCTCGATGTTCTCCTCGTGGAGGTCCCGGTCATTCGGGAGCTCGCCACGCGCCTCGGGCTCCTTGGCCAGGTGACCGGCTGGCGCCCGCGCGACCTCGCGGCGGAGGACGGGCCTGTGCCCGCGGGCAGCCAGCGCGGCCTGGCGCGGCTTCGGGCCGCGCTCGACGAGGCCGCGGCCGCGCGCGGTGCCTACGTTCGGCTGATCATCGCGCCCAACGCCCTCGCAGGACCTGAGGCGGCGGTTGTTGCCGCGCTCGAGCGGGTGGACATCCTGGATCTGGATCCGATGACCGACATCGTCGTGACCGGCGTGGACCCTCAGCGCGCGCTGATGGACTTTGCATTCGCCGTTCGCGTTGCGCGGAGGGCCGGAGTGGCGGTCCTGCTCGACGCCGGTCCGCTCGTGGTTGCCCCGGACCTCAGTACGGGCCTGAACGCGGATTCCGCCACGCGGTCTGGGCGGGCCCTGGCACTCCAGCTCATCGCGGCGACACTCGCGACCGAGGAGGGGTTGCCAGCTGATCAGTTGCTCATCGGCGTCATTCCCGGCTGGCTGACGGGCGAACCCGATAGCGCGCCTCGGGCTGCCGCGGAGGTCGCCCTCCGCCGAGCGTTGTTGGCGGCGCACCCGATGGCGTTCGTGGAGCCCGCTGACGAAGTCTCGGCCGAGTGGCCGGCGATCGTTGCGGCCATCCAGCCCGGCAAGGGCGTCGATCTCATTCTCCGTCGAGCGCCCGGAAGTACTGATACGGCCATCCGCGATGCCGCCGAGGCACGGTCCGCGAGCGAAGTGGCTCGTGACCTCGAGAGCAGCCTCAGCGCACGCCACCTCGAGGGCGTCGCACGTGACCACGCCAAGCGCGCGCTGGCTGCGGCGATTGCCACCGTCCGCCGGATCCAGGAGGACGGCTGGGTCGGCATCACGGGCACGGCAACGACCACGGGCGCCGAGGCCCCCATGGGCGCGTGGGGCAGCCTCGGGGCGGAATCCCTTGCCCCGGCGAGCAACGCGAGCGACATCGTCGAGCGAGCGCTGGCCGAAGGCAACGCGTAGGTCGCATGGACGCTCGGGCGCCTGGGTCTGCCACGCGACGACGTGAACGCCGGACCGGTGGTGACGTCCCGCGGCTGCCATGGCGACTGCTCACGAACCCCTTTGTGCCCATCGAGATCCTTTCGAATGATCAGCTCGAGACGATCCATCTCGCTTCGCTGAAGATCCTCGCCGAGGTCGGTTTCGAGGTCCTTGGTGATCGCGCAGTGGACCTGTTTGCCGCTGCGGGCGCCCAGATCGATCGCGGAACGCGGCGCGTTCGGCTGGACGCGGGACTCGTCGAGGAGACGATCAGGACGGCCCCGAGCACGTTCCGGGTCCACGCTCGTAACCCGGCCCGCTCGCTCGACATCGGCGGTCGATGCCTCGCCTTCACCTCGGTTGGAGGACCGGCGTTCGTCACGGATCTCGATCGCGGACGGCGCCCCGGCAACGCCGCGGACTTTCTCGACTACGTGCGGGTCATCGGATCGCTGGACATCATCCACATGGAGGCGGGCGGCCCGCTGGAGCCCACCGATCTGCCAGTCCCGACCCGCCACCTGGAGATGTATCGCATCCTGGCGACAACGCTCGACAAGACCTGGCAGTGCCTCGGCTCTGGACGGACGCCGGTTGACGATGCGCTGGAGATGATGGCCCTTGCCCGTGGCGTCGACCGAGACGCCCTCATCCGAGAGCCGAGCCTGATGACGATCATCAACTCGAACTCGCCGCTGCGCCTCGACGGGCCGATGTCCGAGGGCCTGATCGAGATGGCGATCAACGGCCAGCCAGTCGTGGTCACCCCGTTCACGCTCGCCGGTGCGATGAGCCCGGCCACGATCGCAGGAGCCCTCGCCGAGCAGAACGCCGAAGCGCTCTTCATGGTCGTGTTGACCCAGCTGGCTCGACGCGGTGCGCCGGTGGTCTATGGCGGCTTCACGTCGAACGTGAACATGCGGACCGGATCGCCGGCCTTCGGCACGCCCGAGTACGTCAAGGCGGCGATGGCCAGCGGGCAGCTCGCCCGGCGCTACGGCCTGCCGTTCCGCTCCTCCAACGTCACCGCCTCGAACTCGGTCGATGCCCAGGCGGCCTACGAGTCGGAGATGGCCGTCTGGGGCGCGGTCATGGGCGGGGTCAACCTCCTGTACCAGGGCGCGGGCTGGCTCGAGGGAGGGCTGACGGCGTCATTCGAGAAGCTGATCGTTGACGCCGAGATCCTCCAGATGATGTCCGAGGTGCTCCAGCCGATCGTCGTGAACGACGCGGAAATCGGCGTGGACGCCATTGCCGCGGTCGGGCCCGGCGGCCACTTCTTCGGTTCAACACACACGCTGGAGCGCTACGAGCACGCGTTCTACCGACCGCTCCTGTCCGATGGGCGCAATTTCGAGACCTGGCAGGAGGCGGGCTCCGAGGGGGCGGATGTACGGGCGAACCGGATCTGGAAGCAGCTGCTGGCCGAGTTCGTACCGCCGCCGATGGACCCGGGCATATCCGAGGCGATCGACGCGTTCGTGGCGCGCCGGACGCGGGAGATCGAAGCCAACCCCGGATGATGGTTCTTGCGCCGGGCTGCGCTCCATGATTGACTGGCGACTTGCGCCCGAACGTGCGGGCAATTGGCGCAGATCGGGGGAGTCATGACGGCGACCGGAACCGGCACCAAAGAGGATCCCTGGCAGCTCAAGACGCCGCCCGGGTCGTCCGACTACCAGATGTGGCGCGATGAGTCAGCCGATCCGCCTGCGCTGGTCTGCCAGGTCGGCTCCACGCAGCTGAAGTACCACCTGCGCGCGATCGAGGACCTCCACGCCATGCTCAAGGAGTACGGCGACTGGCTGGCGCTCGGGGCTGCCGACGAGCAGAAGCCCGCCGCGGATGACACGGTCGAGGCATGGGGCCGCTCCCAACGCAACCCGGTGGGTGGCTGGTACGGGCTCCGGAAGGGCTATCGCGGCCGCTTCGGGATGTACCTGCCGCCCCTGCTCGAGGCGCTCGGCCTGGCCGAACTGACGCACGACCCGCGCAACAATCGGATGCGAGCCCTCTAAGGGTCCGGGCGATCAGCCGCCGCGGCGCCGGTTGCGCCGCCGCCCGTCGGTGTCCTCGGTCAACGCGATGGGCTCGGGTGCCGGCGGAACGAACGGCAGCTCACGCGGCTCGGTCATTCCGGAACGGATGATCCGATCGAGTTCCTCCACCACGCGCTGATCTGTCTCGATCGGCTGATACGCAGCAAGACGACGATCCACTTCGGCGACACAGCGCGCGTAGGTATCGGGCGCGCCCGCCTTGGTCCAGTTCTCGCGATTGTCCCGCTCCCAGGCCCGGCTCGGCAGGTGGAGTGTGGTGGGCCAATGGGCCGTCGTGTGCTCGGCCATGATCAGGTGCTGGTCGGTCATCAGGTGGGCCAGCAGGTCGTCGATGGGCAGGTCGTCGACGGGCGCAACGTCGCGCACGAAGTGCAGCACCTGGGCGCAGACCTCGTCGTCGAAGACCAGCTTCGGCAGACTGAAGACGAGCAGGAAGTCCAGCATCCCGGGCCCTGACACGCTGTTCACGCCGGCCAGTGCGGCGAGCATCGCACTCCCGAAGGTCTCGGCACCGGCCTGGGCATCGAGCACCTTGGCATCCGAGAGGGCCATGTACGACTGGGTGGGCAGGTTCAGGGACTTGGCGACCTCGACATAGGCGACGTCGAGCTGGAGCGCCTCGATCGCGGCCATCGGCGAGCTGGCGATCTTCATATGAAAGGTGGCGGGAGCGCCACCGAACAGCACCGGCGCGCCGGGCCGGATGACCTGGGCCATCGTGATCCCCGCCAGCACATCGATCGTGTGGAAGACCGTGGCGCCGACCGTGGTCACAGGCGCGATCAGGCCCTGCAGGGTCACCGGCACGATCTCGACCGGGATCCCGGCCTCGACGCAGTCGATCAGGTTCTGGCACGAATCCTCGCTGTAGCGGAAGTTGCCGCTGGCGGTGATCGTGAAGATGGACATCGGCCGCTCGAGGAGGTCGTCCAGACCGCGGCGAAAGAGCTGCATCATCTCGACCATCCGGGGGACGCCGTGCTCGGTGAAGGCGCCCGAGACGATCGGTCGTTTCGAGTTGGTCAGGGAGAGCCGCAGGCGCCACGCGTCGGATACCCCCGCCTCGATGTCGTCGTTGGTCGAAAACGCCGTGGCCAGATAGGCGATGTTCGGGAGCGCGTCTGCAAGGCGGACGTACTCGACGAAATCGACCGTGTCCGCCAGCCGGACCTCACCGGTGCGATGGTCCATGACTTTGAGCCCGGACGAGCCCGGCACGAAGTGAACCCGGTCGCCGCCGAGGTCCGCATGCGCCGTGCCGTCCCGGTCGAAAAGCTGGAAGCTCGCCGGCGCCGTGCGCACGGCTGCCTCGACGATCGCCCGCGGGAAGAGCACGCGGGAGCCCGTCGCATCCATCGGCAGTCCGTGCTCGAGGAGGCGGCGCCGCATCTCGGCTCCGCGGATCTCCATGCCGGTCGTCGCGAGGACGCGCAGCGCCTCGTCCAGGATGCGGCCGATGAGAGCGTCGTCCAGGACCCGGATCGTTGGGCGCATCTGTCCTCCGTGGTGCCGGGTTTGGACCGGCCGTCCCAATGGTGGCGCCCCGAGTCACGGCTTGCACGATGCAGTTGCGGTGTTACTAGTCCGACGTTTGGTTCCGCCCGCTCGCCTTCGCCCGGTAGAGGGCATCGTCCGCCGCATCCACCCAGTGGTCAACGCCCTCGCCGGCCTCTGCCACTGCGACGCCCGCGCTGATGGTCAATACGTTCCAGGGTGGGTTTGACTGGTGTGCGAGGGCCCGCTCCGTGAGTCTTGTCCGGATGCGCTCGGCTGTGCGGCGGGCAGCCTCCAGGCCCTGGTTTGGGAGCAGGACCAGGAACTCCTCGCCGCCGTATCGATAGACGTGATCCGAGGGTCGCACCGAACTCCGGATCGAGGTTGCTGCAATCCGCAGCGCTTCGTCGCCCTCGACGTGGCCGTATCGATCATTGAATGCCTTGAAATGATCCAGATCCAGCATGATCAGGGCCAAGCCGGTTCCGTATCGGATGAGGCGATCACGGTCATCCCCAAGATCCTCAGTCAGGCGCCGGCGGTTACCCAGGCCGGTCAGCTCATCCGTTCGAGCGACTTCCGCGAGCCGGTCATTCAGGGACTCGAGGAGGCCCTGCTGATAAAGGAGCTTCACCCGCAGACTTCGGCTTGCTTCTTCCCGGGCGTGCAGGCGTTGATCCTCCCGATCCCGGAGTCGCTGGCCGCCGAGTCCTACCGCGGCCCCGATCAAGGCGGCTCCGATCAGGGATCCGGTTGCTACGAGGTTCGAAGGATCAGTCGGACTCCATGCCAGATCAAAGATCGTAATGCCAATCACGTAACAGAAGGTCCAGGCGACGTGCGTCCGAGTGCCCCACTGAAAGAACAGAGCCGCGCTGATCGGGAACAGTGAGATGCTCGATGTGATCAGGACGATGGCCGCCCTGTCGGTCGCGAGCGTGCCAAGTGGTACCGCAAGCGCGGCCAGGAGAAAGACGAACGCGGTCGGGCCCGGATAGCGCCGGAGCCGGCCCCGAGAGAGCAGCGCGACTACGATCGCCAGGGCGGCTTGGAAGGCATCGATGGGGACGACCACGCCCGCGGAGTCGGGCCGGGCAACCGCATATCCAATGGCGTTCGCGACGCTGACGCCCGCCACAAGCAGGCCGGCTGCGAACAGGGCCCGACCCATGGCTCGTCGACGGCGCGCCTGGAAGCGCCTGGCCCCGGTTGAGCTCGTCATGCCGTAGAAGCTCATCGCCCTGCCATGGTGTTTCTCCCATGATGCCTCAGCGGCAGAGCGTGGTCACAATTCGCTCCTGCTCCGCGGGATCTCGCCCGGACCGCGTCAGCACGGTACCCTGCCCACGATGACATTCACCACCCGCGCCCCCGGCGTTGTTCTCACCGAGCGGGAGCACGTCGTCCCCCTGGATCACGCTGCTCCGGATGGACCGACGATCACGGTCTTCACCCGCGAGGTCGCCGACCCCGACGGGTTGGATCGGCCATACCTCGTCTTCCTCCAGGGTGGTCCCGGTCACGAGGCCGCTCGACCCTCGAGTCCACCGAACGGCTGGATCGAACGGGCGCTCAAGGACTACCGCGTCCTGCTCCTGGACCAGAGGGGCACGGGTCGCTCGACGCCGCTTGGTCGGGACATCCCGGGTGCGACACCCGAGGCGCAGGCTGAATACCTGACCCACTTCCGGGCCGATTCGATCGTCCGTGATGCCGAGCTGATCCGCCGCGAGTTGGGCGTAGATCGCTGGAGCCTCCTGGGCCAGAGCTTCGGCGGCTTCACGTCCATGACGTACCTGTCCATCGCCCCCGACGGGCTGCGCGAGGCATTCATCACCGGTGGGCTATCACCGATCGGTCGCCCGGTTGACGATGTCTACGCGGCCACGTATGTGCGCCTGATCGAGCGGAACCAGCGGCATTTCGAGCGCTATCCCGATGACATCACGCGGGTCCGGGAGATCCATCGCCGCCTCGATGCCGAGGATTTCCGCCTTGAAACCGGAGAGCGCCTGACATCGCGTCGGTTCCGCCAGCTTGGCCTGTGGCTCGGGATGAGTTACGGCTGGGAGCAGCTGCATCACGTCCTGGAGCTGCCGATGGACTCACCGGCCTTCCGGAGCGACGTCGAACACGGCACGCACTACGGTCGAAACCCGATCTACATCACGCTCCACGAATCCTCCTATGCCGATGGGGTGGTCACGAACTGGTCCGCTGATCGGCTCCTGCCCGCCGAGGTGCGCGATGGACTGCTGTTCACCGCCGAGCACATGTACCCGTGGATGTTCGAGGACTACGCCGCGCTTCGGCCACAGGCCGCCGCCGCCGAGCTCCTCGCCCATCACGAGTGGCCCCGCCTGTACGACGCCGCCCAGCTGGCGGTGAACGACGTTCCGGTCGCGGCCACGATCTACGTCGATGATCTGTACGTCGAGCGGGCCTTTGCCGAGGAAACGGCCAACCAGATCCGCGGCCTCCGACCCTGGATCACGAACGAGTACGTCCATAACGCGCTCCGGGCCGACGGCGGGCGCGTCCTCGATCGATTGATTGCCATGACTCGCGGCCGCGCGTAGATCGGTCGCACCGGGCCGCGGGTTCGGCGGCCCGCTCACTTTCCACGGCACCCAGGAGGGA
>JBDTOF010000197.1:0-3084 GCA_039933375.1 Chloroflexota bacterium | reverse complement strand
TCCGGCGCCTGGCAGCGGTCAAGGCGAAGTACGACCCGACCAACCTGTTCCGGGTGAATCGCAACATCCGACCATAACGTCGAGGGACCGCCCCCACCGCGGAGCCTCAAGGGCCGCCCGGGCTACCATTGACCTCCCTTGACCATCGCTTCGAACGACTTCGTCCACCTGCACACGCACACGGAATTCAGCCTGCTCGACGGGCTCGGGCAGATCCCGGATCTCGTGGACGAGGCGAGCGATCACGGCTTCGACAGCCTCGCAATCACCGACCATGGGGCGCTCTACGGCGCGATCTCCTTCTACAAGGCGGCGAAGGCCCGGGAGATCAAGCCGATCATCGGCGTCGAGACGTACGTCGCCCGCCGGTCGATGACCGACAAGGAGGGCAAGGCCGACGCCCAGCCCTTCCACCTGATCCTGCTGGCCACGGACTTGGTCGGCGGTCGGAATCGGCCCGTCCGCGTGCCTCAAGGGGGCGAGGCGGGCGTTATCGGCCGCTGATCAGCGAGCCGCCCCAGCGATCGGGTCCACTCCCTGGCTGCGCGTCCGAAAGCGATAGCCGAGGCCGCGAATCGTTTCGATGGACGACGCGCGGTCTCCCAGCTTCTTCCTCAGCGACCAGATATTCGCCTCGATCACGTTGCTGCCACCGGCGTCGTACCCCCAGACGTGGCGAAGAATGTCGGACCGAAGGACGACCGTCCCTTCGCGCTCGTGGAGGTAGTCCATCATCTCGAACTCCAGCCTGGTCAGATCCACCCGCCGGCCGTCGAGGACCAGCTGGCGCTGGACGACGTCGAGGATCGAGTCGTCCTCGATCTGCAGCTCCGAGGCAATGAGGCCAGTCAGCCAGCCGTCGATCGAGGACGGCCCGAAGTCGTTCTGGACGGAGTAGTAGGGGACGCCGTCGAACTCGATCGCATCGCCCGGGATGAGCGTGAAGCCCAGTGGCGCAACCATCGGGGCGTAGACCGCGATGTCCCGAGCCGTCGCGTAGATCCTGCGCAGGTGCGGGCGCAGCTCCATGTAGATCCGCTTCAGGTCGAGCCAGCAGGCTGCCTGGACGGGTGACGGAGCGTCGCCGTAATCGCGAGCGAGGAGTGTGCGGTTGAAGAGCGTCCGCTCGCCCCGCGCGACCGGCTGTCGGCGCAGATGATCCCAGCACTGGCCGGCGACCGGGTCCTCCTCGACGAGGCGATGACTCAGGCTGTGCATGTCGCACACGAGGTAGAACCCGGCGACCGCACCCGACCGGTCACGGGCGACCCGGAAGGACCCGGGCGCGCGTCGCCACCAGGCGTCGAGTGCCCTGGCCGACGCGGGCGGTTCATAGCGGGCGATGATCGCGGCAATCGCCGGCCCGTCGTCCGGCGTTGCCGACTCCACGGAGTACTGGTGCTCGGTCGTCGGGAAGAACGCCTCTCGGACGATCGGGTTCTCGAGGATGTAGAGCAGATCGGCCGTGTACCGCCACATTTCCTGATTCGCGGCTCGAGCGACTTCTTCCCGGAGCTGTCGCCAGGCAGCCGCGCGGTAGCGCTTCGACCGATCGGGGTCGGACGAACGCAGCAGGGCCGCGATCGCCTCACGCACGGTGTCGTGAAGGATGAGCCCGTCGTCGCTCAGCTCGACAAAGGGGAGCACTCGAAGACGGTCGAAGGCGATCTGCGGAGCGGACTCGGGCAGCATGGCCGCCAGGAGGGATAGCGTCGGCCGGCGGACGACCGAGGCGGCATCGAGCGCCTCCCGGGTCTCGGGATCCAGGACGCCGAGATAGAGCTCGGTAAGCCCCTCGATGATCGCCTTGACCGTCACGGCCTCCAGCCTGAGGTCCGGCCGCTCGGCCAGCGCCGAGGCTGCCAGGCGGAGCGACAAGGGGTGGCCGCGCGCCAGCCGGTAGATCCGGTCGGCGTCATCGCGACCGAGTCCAGCCTGACCGAGAAGAGCCTCCGCCTCGTCGCGTCGCAGGTTCTCGAGGGGCAGACCGCGGAACAGACGTCCGAGATCGCTCGGCCAGCCCGTCATCGGGGCCTCGCGGCCGGACAGGACGATCCGCACGTTGTCGGCGAGTGCTGGGACGAATGTCTGTCGCAGCCACGGGTCCAGGAGCCGAAGCACTTCGTACGTGTCCAGGATGAGGATGACCCGATCGCCGAGACGGCTCAGGCGCGCGGCGGCGTCCTCCGCGGTCGCGACGTCGCCACCGGTCTTGCCTTCCAGTGCGGCGAGGAAGCCGCGCTCGGTCGGTTCGATGGTGCGACCGTCCAGCCGGAGCACCGTCGCGCCGCGTGCCCGGGCCTCGACCCCGAAGGCCTCGGCAAGCGCCGACTTGCCAATGCCGGCGAGGCCATGAACGAATACGACGAGGGGGCCGTCCCCGCCAAGCAGCTGGCGAAGGACTGCCATCTCGTCGTCACGTCCAACAAGGCCCGCGGCCTGATCATCCATCAACTGTCGAACGGTGCGGGTCATCGGCTGAGTGTGCGCCCGTCGTGCAACCAGCGCGATCTGGCGTCCGGTCTCAGCCGGCCGGGCTGAAGCCGTACGTCCCGTCCCACTCGAAGCTGCCGCCGCCAAGTGGTGAAACGGCGACGCTGGCATGGAACCCGGTGAACACCCCGGTCCCGCCCAAGAACGTCACGGTTCCAAGGCCGGTCGCCAGGTTGAGCTCGACGTGGCCGAAGGCGTCGTTGCTCCCGGGGCCGTCGATGACGATGTCACTGTTCAGCATCAGCGAGCCGAAGTCGGCCGCTTGAAGGTAGACCACCCTCGAGCCGACCTTGATCGCGTTGAGATTCGAGGACGTGATCGTGCAGTAGTCGTTGGCGGCGCCCGTATACGTGGCGCAGCTCTTCGTCACGTGAAGGTCGCCGCTTCGCGGAGACGCCGCGACCGCTGGCGCGAGAGCCGCCAGGGCCAGGATGGTGGCTCCAGTCAAGAGCAGGATTCGCTTCCAGTGCATCTGTGATCCTCCGGGCGCAGGCCGTCTCACCAATGGCTCGGCACGATCCAAGGCAACCGAGGGGACCGAGTGTGAGTACTCCGGCGTCTGTCCAGGTCACCGTAGTTCGCGGCGGTCGT
>JBDTOF010000196.1:0-3239 GCA_039933375.1 Chloroflexota bacterium | reverse complement strand
CTTCGGCCGTGGCCATCGCCTTGCGGGTGATTGCCTCGAGGACCGGCGGGATGCCGCTCCGGATCGACGATGGGCTCTTGGCGGTTCCTGTCAGGCGGGCCGTTGCGATCGCGGCCGCCGAATCGCCTTCCCACGGCCGCTGGCCGGTGAGCAGCTCGTAGAGCACGATGCCGAGGCTGTAGATGTCCGACGCCTGCGTCGCGATCTCGCCGCGCGCCTGCTCGGGGCTGAAGTAGTGGACCGAGCCAAGCGTCGTCCCCGGCAGCGTCAGCGCGGCCTCGGCGAGTGCGCGTGCGATCCCGAAGTCGGTGACCTTGACGAGCCCCTCGCGGGTCACCAGGACATTGCTCGGCTTGACGTCGCGATGAACAAAACCGGAAGCGTGCGCGGCAGCAATGGCGCGTGCGATCTGGGAGGTCAGCCGGGCAGTCTGGCGCGGCGGCAGCGCACCGCTGCGACGAATGATCGAGCCCAGATCCTCGCCATCGACCAGCTCCATCACGATGAACGGGCCAGCCGGGTCGGTCCCGTAGTCGTAGACGGCCACCACGCCGGGGTAGTTCAGCGCAGCGGCGGACTGCGCCTCCTGGCGAAAACGGGCGAAGAAGTCGGGGTCACTCCCATATTCGGGCCGCAGGATCTTGACCGCCACGTCCCGCTCGAGCTGGGAATCCCGAGCACGATAGATCGTGGCCATGCCGCCCTGACCCAGCAGTTCGATCAGTCGATATCGACCGCCGAGGGTGGTCCCGATGTCCGCCAAGGAATCCTCCGAGCAGTGACGCAATCGCGCGTTTCGATCGTAGCGTACGACGATGACGCGGCAGCGACGATGACGGTCGTCAGTCCTGGAGTTCGAGGCTCCGAAGGTGGGCTCGCAGCTCTGAGGCAAGCTCCGGACGTTCGAGGGCCAGGTCAACCGTGGCCTTCAGCCAGCCCATCGTGGTCCCGGCGTCGTAGCGCACCCCCTCGAACTCGTAGGCGTAGACCGATTGCTCCGCCATGAGTGCCTGGATGGCATCGGTGAGCTGGATCTCACCGCCCGAGCCCCGATGGGTCTGCTCGAGTTTGTCGAAGATCTTGGGCGTCAGGACGTAGCGCCCGATGATCGCCAGGTTGGATGGCGCCGTCCCGGCCTCGGGCTTCTCGACCACCCGCGAGACCTGGTGGAGCCGCCGATCGGTGCTGTCCGGCTCACCGGTTGTCCCGACAATCCCGTATCGGACCGTGTCGGCCGGATCGACTTCCGCAACGGCCAGGATTGAACTATGGGTCTGCTGGTAGGCATGAATCAGCTGGCCGATCGCGGGCCGCTCGGAAATGACGACGTCATCCGGCAGGAGGACCGCGAACGGCTCGTTGCCGATGAGATCCTTGGCCATCAGGACCGCGTGCCCCAGCCCGAGTTGCTCCTTCTGGCGGACATACGCGATCTGGGCGAGGTCGCTGATGTGCCGCACCATTCGGAGCTTCTCGATCTCTCCCTTTTCCTCGAGGAGATGCTCGAGCTCGTACGACAGGTCGAAGTGGTCCTCGATCGCCCGCTTCTGCGTCGAGGTGACGATGATCACCTGCTCGATGCCGGCGGCGACCGCTTCCTCGACCGCGTACTGGATGATCGGCTTGTCGACGAGGGGCAGCATTTCCTTCGGCTGCGCCTTGGTCGCCGGCAGGAATCGAGTGCCCCAGCCGGCTGCCGGGAAGACTGCTTTTCGGACGCGCATGACACCCCTTGGACGGTTGGTGGGCGTCCCCGAGGATACCACCGGGGCCTCCTCGAGCAGCTTGGGCGTCAGTCCCCGAGACCGTCCACGAAGGCCCGGACCGCGGCAGAGAAATCATCGGGCTCATCCAGCGGCGTCAGGTGCGCCGCCAGGGGGAGGACCCTTCGCGTCACGTGCGGGATCCCTCGAAGGAAGGACGATTCACCGAGGCGGAAGACCGGGTCGAGTCCCCCGTTGATCACCAGGATCGGGCCGCCGAACGCCTTCAGCCGATCACGGAAGCGGGTCCCGGCCAGCGTCATGACCGCTTCCGCGCCGCCCCGTGACCAATAGCCGGACGCCACGATCGGTTCGGCGATCTCTGGCGCGTACCGACGCCGAAAGACCCAGGTATTGAGCGCGTCGAGTGGGCGCTCCGGCACGACGACGAGCCCCCAGGCGAACAGCCGGAAGGCGGTGCTCACGAGTCCTCTGGGCTCGGCGGTCGAGCCCGCCAGGACGAGCGCGCGGACTCGACCAGGGTCGCGCGCAGCGACGGTCATGGCGACATAGCCGCCGAGCGACAGGCCCACCAGGACCGCGGGACCGCCACCCGCGGCGTCGATCGTCGCCTCGACCCCGTCGGCCGCGGCATCGAGCGTGAAGGGCTCCTCGGCATGGGCACCATGACCAGGCAGGTCGAGTGCCACGCAGCGGTATGAGTCCGACAGTCGTCCCATGACCGCCCCCCAGGACGATCGAGTGAGCCGGGTGCCGTGGATGAAGACGATCAGCGGTCCGTCGGGCGGGCCGGCACGGTCCAGGGCACTGTCAGTCATCGGGTGGCTCCGGGCTCCGTCGATCGTCCACCGCCCCATGGTAGGGCGGCCTCCCGGAACCTACGGGTCAGTGGCTGCCGGTAGTCCGCTCGCGACGGGCGACACCCAGCCGGATCTTGGTGAACGGGATCCGGAACTCGCGAAAGACTTCGATCGAAATCAGGAACCCGGCGAGCAGGAAGATGACAGCGATCAGCTTTGCGATCGCGAACGGCGCGGTGACCCCGAAACGGTTGAGGGCGTCGCCGGCCGAGGCGACGATGGCCCCGATCGCGATGAGGAGCGTGGCGGGAACGCGGCTGTGGAGCCGGCCGGTGACGAGGGCCGTCACGGCACCCGGGATGGAAGCCACGAAGTTCACGGTCAGCGCAACGGGCGCGATGAACAGGTTGAACAGGAACTGGTCGCCCGTCTGCTCCGGATCCAGCGAGTAGGCCAGGACCCGGCGCTTTGGCATGAACACGTAGGTCGAGAAGAGGGCCCCAAGGAACAGGCCGATGCCGCCGGTCACGTTGAGGAACGGGGTGAGCAACCGCAGCGTGCCGGGAAACAACGATGCGATCGGCTGACCGGTGGTCGGGCTGAGCGCATAGCCAGGTGATGGCAGCGTCACCCCGGCCATGAGAATGATTGATGCAATCGTCGCGCCGACCACGCCGATTGCCGCAATGCGCGGCCATCGCTCGTTCTGGAAGTA
>JBDTOF010000195.1:0-1574 GCA_039933375.1 Chloroflexota bacterium | reverse complement strand
GATCGTCGGCCGGAGCTCCTGAATGCCGCCCATACTTGAGCCTGTGAAGCGTCCGTTCCGCATCCCAGCCCGCGCTGCCGCATCTGTGCTGCTCGCGTGCATCCTCGCGGCATGTGGCGGGACACCTCTCGTGCAGGATGGTCGCGGTTCCCCCGTCCCGACGTCGTCCACGCCGGCCTCGACAAGCCCCGTAGCCAGCCAAGCGCCGACGGCGACAGCGGTCGATGACACGGCCCGGGCCGCCGGGTGGAACGCGGACCTGGACCTCGTCGTCCCCGGCCTTGAACGGCTGCACCCGAACCCGTTCCACTCGTCCCCACGCACCGAGGTTGTCGCGGCGGTCGCAGCCCTCCGCGCCCGGATCGCGACGGCCTCGGACGACGAGCTGATGACCGGGGTGGTCCGGATTTTCGCGATGATCAGCTCCGAGGGTCGCGACGCGCATACGGGGCTCTACCCATGGGGCGGGAGCGTCTACCCGACCCATACGCTGCCGCTGCGCCTGTGGACCTTTCCGACCGGGGTCACGATCGTGGATGCCCTACCGCCATACGAGCCGCTGATCGGCCGGACGATCAGCACGATCGACGGCCAGTCCATTGAATCGATTGCGAGCGCCCTGGATCCTTTCATCCCGCGGGACAACCGGGAGACCGTGACGCTTCTGCTGCCACGCTTTCTGCTGACGATGGAGATCCTCCACGGGGCCGGCCTCGTGGCCGACACCTCGGGCGTCCAGCTCGAATTTGCCGATGCGCCTGGCGTGCCGGTCGAGGTCAAGGCCATCCCGACCTCCGCCTACAACGACTGGGCCACCCCCTACGGGCTGTTCCTGCCGATCAGGCAGGGAGTTCGATACCTTGCCCGGTCCGAGGAGCCCCTGTGGTTCGATCGGGACGGGTCGACGCTGGTAATCGGCTACAACCGCGTCAACCGGCTGTCGACCGCAGACCTCGCGCCGCTGAAGGAGGCCCTGGCCGACCCGTCGGTCCGGCGGTTGATCGTGGACGTACGCCACAACTTCGGTGGCGAAACGTCCGGGTATCCGCCGCTGGCGGATGCCCTGATCGGCCGCGCGGCATCGTTGCCGGACGGCCTGTTCGTGATCACCGCGCGCAACACCTTCTCCGCCGGATCCTTGTTTACTGCCTACATGACTTCGAAGGCCAACGTGACGATCGTGGGAGAGCCGATGGGCGGAAGCCCAAGTCTGTTCGGCAACGCGCGGGACCTGGCCCTCCCGTTCTCCGGCCTCACAGCCTCTGTCGCCACGGAGTTCTTCGAGATCGTGCCCGGGGATAAGCGAGTCGAGATCGCGCCGGACATCCCGGTCACCCTGACGGCCGCCGATTACTTCGCCGATCGCGACGCAGCGCTGCAGAAGATCGAAGAGGCCGGCGGCTAAAGGCGCAGGCGCCCTCAGATGCCGGGCCGCATCCGTACCCGGATCAGTACTCGCCTTTGATCACGAAGAAGGAACCCCGAATGGTTCCGGCCAGTTTGGACTTCTGCCTCGCGAACTTGAACCGCGAGGCGAGCTCGTCGGGGACCTCCATCCCGTCGGAGAGCTTGAA
>JBDTOF010000194.1:0-3360 GCA_039933375.1 Chloroflexota bacterium | reverse complement strand
GGCCCCGAACCCGGCGACGCCGGACGGCCCCGCCCCGAGCGCCGTGGCCACGACGAACAGCCCTAACTGCGCCGCCATGATCCAGGTCAGCAGTCGGGCAAACAGGACCAGCGGCGCCTCCGCGAGTTTCGGCGTCACGAGATACCAGTGGCCGAGGATCATGGACGCGAAAACCCCGCCGGTCGCGCCGGCGATCAGGCTGAGCTGAACGAACAACGCAACGGTGCCGACGGGTGAAGCGCCCCAGGCCACGGCACCGGCTCCCAACGCAACGACTCCGGCCGCGAACCCACCGAGGCCGAGGTATGGGGCCCGCCGGCCCCGTGCAATCGCGACGACATACATGACGGCGAGCACGACGAACGCCCACAGCGCTCCCTGGCGCACCGTGGCCAGCACCGGATTCGAGACCACGCCCGGCCCGGCGACCGCCAGCGGAAGCGCATCCCCTGAAGCGACCGCAAGGAGTCCCAAAAGGGCGGCACAGAACGCGGTGAACCCGAGGTAGCCCCGGGTCGCGTCGGTTCTCAGCCGACCGAAGACCACGGCCGCGAAGGACCCGATCGCAAGGCCCGCCACGAGGGTCCAGTTGATGAAGTCGAGGTTCTCGGCGATGCGTTCGGCGGGCATCGACCGAGTGTACGATGACGGTGGAGGTCCCCTATGCGACGCGACGGCGAAACGGCGATCACCTGGTACGGCCATTCCTGCGTGGAGATCGTCAGCCCCGGCGGCAAGACGATCCTCATCGACCCCTGGTTCGGGAACCCGATGAGCACGCGCGCGCCCGAAGCGGTGGACCGCTGCGACGTCATGCTGGTGACCCACGGCCATAGCGACCACCTCGGCAACGCGCTACAGATCGGATCGCGCACGAGACCCGCCTGGCCGGCGATCCACGAACTGTCGCTCTGGCTGTCTCGCAACTATGCGGCCAAGGACCTCGTCATCGGCATGAACAAGGGCGGGACGGTCGAAGCGGGCGGAATCCACGTGACGATGACCACGGCGGAACACTCGGCCGGCGAGTGGAACGCTGACGCCGGGATGACGCAGTACTTCGGTGAACCCGCGGGCTTCGTCGTCACGCTCGAGGACGGGACCCGCGTCTACCACGCCGGCGACACGGCCTTGTTCGGCGACATGCGCCTGATCGGCGAGCTGTGGCGACCGGACATTGCCCTCCTTCCGATCGGCGGCCACTTCACCATGGATCCGGAGGCCGCGGCGATCGCGGTCGAGTATCTCGGCGCCGCACACGTGATGCCGATCCACTACGGGACGTTTCCGATCCTCGCCGGGACCCCGGACCGACTGCGGGCCGCCCTCGACGCACGCGGCCTTGAGCGAGTGACGATGCACGCTCCCGTGCCGGGCGGCACCGTCCGCATCTGAGCCCGGGCTCCGCGACGGAGCGCGGGCTCCGCGACGGAGACCCTTCGCGCGAAAGTCCCAATCCCGATGGGACATTCGGGTAGGTGCCCACAAGCACCGCAACCTGCGAACCTCTCGTGAAGTTTCATGCCTTGCGAAAGGACCGATGCAGCTCTCACGGACCGACACCCACCCGAACATCGGGGACGCCATCGACGGCCGCAACAGCTTGCGGCTCGTCAAGATTCGGCTTGGCCTCACGCTGATCGCCGTTGCCCTGCTGCCATTGGCCGCGCTCGCCCCGTTGGCACGCACCGCGCTCGACGATCCGCGGCCAGCCCAGCAGGCACGCCTGTCTGCCCAGGCGGAGCGCATCGCGATCGAGATTCAACGTGAAGTCGAAGCCCTCCGGGTGTCCATTGAAGAGGCAGCCGCGTCTGACGCCGTGGCGGGAGCCCTGGGCGCCAAACCTACCAAGAAGCAGATTGGGGCGGCCACCAGCCAACTGGCTGGCACGATTGGTGGCGCGGGCTCACTCATTGAGACTGCGGCGATCGTTGACACCGCTGGTGCCCTGCGCGCTGCCGCCGGTCCCGACTCCTCGCAACTTCTCCTCATGCCGCTGCCAGATCCCGATGGGCCGCAGGTCCGACCCGTACCTGGCGCGACCGGTGGCCTGACCAGCCTCGAGTTCGCCGTGCCGATCCTGGGCGCACCAGGATCCGGAGCGACCGGCCCCACCCCGATCGGAACCGTGCTCGCGCTCGTTCCCATCGATGGATTGATCCGCTGGGCGAACGCCGACCTCGCGTCGGCGGCAGATCGAATCGAGCTCACGGACGTGAGCGGGCAATTCGGGACTGCGGTAACGGATCTGACATCTGCCTCGGTGGCGCCCGGCTCGATGATCGAGATCCAGACCGATCCTTCCGTTCTCACGCGTGGGGTCGCGACCCTCGAGACACCCGGCCTCCGTGGCTGGCAGATCATCGCCAGCGCACCGCAGTCGGTGCTCGAGTTGCCGGTGGCCATGATCGCGACCCTGGTCGCGTTGCTCGCCCTGCTCATCGGCTTCACGTTCTGGATGGCGCGCAAGATCATCGCCCCGGCGGCCGAGATGGAGGAGCAGCGCGCTCGCTTCCACGAGCTCTACATGACGGCCCGCGAGGCCGCGCTGCAGGACAGCCTCACCGGTCTCGGTAATCACCGCGCGTTCCAGGAAGCCCTCTCCCGGATGGTCGAGCAGGCGCGGCGCTACAACACGAGCTTCTCTCTGGTCATGCTCGATATCGACGAATTCAAGCTGGTCAACGATGCCCGAGGCCACGCCACGGGCGATGAGCTCCTGATCGAGGTCGGCGATCTGATCCGTGGGGCCACGCGCGGCGCCGACGTCGGGTTCCGGATCGGTGGCGACGAGTTCGCCATCCTCCTCGCGGAAACCAATGTCGATGGGGCACTGGTGGTCGCCAAGCGCATTCTCAGCCGGGGCCTGGAGGACCGCGCCCATGGCCGCTATCGCGCGCCCATCTCGTTCAGTGCCGGCATCACGGAGTGCCCGCGGGGCGGCACCGAGCGTCTTGAACTGACCGCCCAGGCCGATGCCGCGCTGTATCGCGGGAAGCGCGAGGGCCGGACCGTCGTGAACGTCTATGACCCGGAGCTGGACCGCGGCCACGTCGATGGCAGCATGCGCTCCGAGTTGTCGGCATCGATCTCGGCCGTCATCGAATCGCGCGGCCTGTCGGCCGTCTACCAGCCGATCGTGCACCTCGACACCGGCCGCATCCTCGGCTACGAGGGCCTGGTTCGCGTTGACCCGTCCTCCGGATTCCCGCACACCGGGGCGCTCTTCGATGCGGCGGAGATCGCGGGTCGCGTCCTTGATCTCGACCGGGCCGCCCTCGACGTGGTGCTCCGAGGCGCCGGCGGCATCCCGAACGATGCCCTCCTCAGCCTGAATGTCTCACCGCGCAGCTTCGAGGC
>JBDTOF010000193.1:0-1661 GCA_039933375.1 Chloroflexota bacterium | reverse complement strand
TGCCGCCGGTCTCGCCTTCGATCAGGTGCCGAATCTCTGCCCCTGCGGGGGAACGAGCATCCGAGGTGGAGGGGAACGGGCGGGTCTGCATGGGAAACCTCCCTGTGCTTCCGAGCATTATCGCCGACACCCCAGGTGTCATTCGCGCACGCTGGCCGATGTGACCGATCCTCTTGTGCGCACGCGAAAATGGGGTGCTCGAACGTCAGGGGCCTCGACGAACCTCCGTCAACTCGTAGGTGTTGCCCTCGCTGTCCTTGAACCAAGCTGCCTTCGCGACTCCGAAGTCGGCCAGTCCGTCGACCATCAGGATCTCCCCGAGGTCGTACTCCTCGAAGACCACGCCACGCCTGCGGAGATCGGCCATGACCGACTCGATGTCCTCGACCTCCCAGCCCGCGATCGTGTTCTTGGCGGTGCCGGCTGATGGCGTGGCGTACAGGTATAGCCAGGTCTCGCCCGCGAAGCGATACCAGGCGCCGCCCGGATCCTCGTGTTCAGGCTCTAGTCCGAGCCGCTTCTCGTACCACTGGCGCGCTCGCCCGAGGTCGCTGGCTGCCGCTCTGGCGCTGATCGGGAACCGGCTCAGGACCGTCATGACAGCGCCGGCGCCACGATCGGGCCCGCCTCGACCTGGGTCTTGAGCCGCTGGAGTTCGCGCGCCGGGCCGGCGTTCGCTTCCATCGCGACGATCGGCGACAGGAGCCGCCAGAGGCCGTGGAGTCGAATATCGGCACCGTAGGTCGCCTTCGTCGACGCCGGACCCATGGGCTCGAGGTCCAGGGTGACGTCGAGATCGAACGGCGCTCCGCTGACCGACCTCCAGGCGATCCGGCGCCCGGGCTTGGCGTCAACCACCTCGAACTCCACGTCCCAGCCGTACGGGCCGAACCGCATCCGCTCGCGCCCCCGTGCCCCCACCTGAGTTCCATCTCCGCGCACGATTCGGGCGTCCGTGACGGTCATCCACTCCGCATGTCGGACGATGTCTGCCGCGTACGTCCAGACGTCCTGCGCGGATCGCGCGATAGTCTGCTCAGCGACGCCCTTGGTCATGACCGTGCCTCCTTCTGCTTATGGACCGGCAGCGCGCCGGCGATGATCGTTGCGAGGCGAGCGTAGGCGGCCTCCTTGTCGACCCGCATCCCCTCGATCGCGCCCGCGTCCGCGGGTCTCGAGCAGATCACCGGCGATCGCCGGCGCGTGCTCGATCTCGCTGCCGGAGAGGTAGGCGGTGTAGCCTGTGAGGTCGGCGAGGATCAGGAAGCCGGACTCGGGTGTCGCTGGCATGCGCGAACCTAAACCTTTGAGTCGGTCCAATGTCAATACCCTATCTGCGATTTCCTCCCGCCAGGATCGGATCAGGCGCCAACGCCCACCCACCCGACGGCCTCGTGGGTCGCCTCGGTCGTCACGCCGTGAGGTGCGGCTGACAAGCAAGGTCCGCTTGGCCCGGCCAGACGCGCCCCGCCTTCGGGATCCGACAGGGCGGCCCGCGACCGTCCGCGGCGGTCTCGTCGGCGCCGATACGCCAACCAGCGGCTGGGGGGGCGGGCAGGGATGCCGGACAGGCCCGGCACCGTGGAGTGTGGAGCGCAAGCGGGCCGCGACGGGCGGAGTGGCGTCGCTCAGCGCGGCAGAGGGTTCGGGCCGGTCGCCGT
>JBDTOF010000192.1:0-3104 GCA_039933375.1 Chloroflexota bacterium | reverse complement strand
TGACCGACAAGTGGCTGCTCCGAATGCTGTTCCGTCATCCGTTCGTGACCCACAAGACCATTGCGCTGATCCATTGGCACGCGCTCCGCCTCTGGTTGCGTGGCGCGAGGTGGATCCCCCACGTGACGCGCCCGTCACAATCACGGCCCGAGGTACATGCATGAACGAGTCCACGATCACGCGCCGGACCGGTCGGGCGCTTGGTCTCGCAGACCGAATGGCTCGGCGGGTCATGCTGGCGACGGCCTCGCGCCTCAGGGTCGGCCAGCTGACCGTTGTCATGCCCGGCGAACCGGCGCGGATCTTCGGGGATCCCGACTCCCAACTGGCGGGCGAGATCCACATCCACGACTCGGCGGCCACGATCCGGATGCTGCTCGGCGGCGACACGGGAGCCGGCGAGGCGTACATGGATGGGCTGTGGTCCAGCCCGGATCTGCCGGCGCTGCTTCGGCTCGCGTCATTGAACAAGGAGGCCATGGCCATCACCGGCGGCTGGTGGCAGACGCCCCTGCGAACGCGCCAGGCCATCGCGCACCGGATGCGGCGCAATACCCTGACCCAGAGCCGCAAGAACATCGCGGCCCACTACGACCTGGGCAACGATTTCTATCGGCTCTTTCTCGATGAGACGATGACGTATTCCAGCGCCGTGTTCGAGGCCGTGGATCAATCCCTCCCGGATGCCCAGCGCGCCAAGTACCGGGCCATGGCGGAGCGGGCGGGGCTGCAGGGGAGCGAGAACGTCCTCGAGATCGGCTGCGGCTGGGGCGGTTTCGCGATCTACGCGGCGGGCGAGCTCGGCTGCCGGGTGACCTCGATTACGATCTCCGCCGAGCAGCACAAGCTGGCCACCGAGCGGATCGCCGCGGCCGGCCTGACCGATCGAGCGACCGTTGAGTTGAGGGACTATCGCGAGATCGAGGGGACCTACGACGCGATCGTCTCGATCGAGATGCTCGAGGCCGTCGGGGCCGAGTACCTGACCACGTTCTTCGAAGCCTGCGACCGGGCCTTGAAGCCGGGCGGACGGATGAGCCTCCAGTCGATCGCGTTCCCCGATATCGCCTACGAGCCGCAGCTCCGCGGCGCGAACTGGATCCAGACGTACATCTTCCCCGGGGGATTCCTGCCTTCACTCTCGGCCATTGAGCGGTCCCTCCACGGGACAAACCTGTTGATTCGCGACGTCGGCGACATTGCCGATAGCTACGCCAGGACGCTGCAGATCTGGCGCGAGCGCTTCCTCGGCCAATTGGATGCCGTCCGCGCCCTCGGCTTCGACGATCGGTTCATCCGGATGTGGGATTACTACCTTTCGATCAGCCAGGCCGGATTCGCGACCGGGCGCGTCCAGGACTTCCAGATCTCACTCGAGAAGGGCCGCGCGCTCGGCTGATCACGCGCCTGACCGACCTCGCGGCGCGCGACAGTCGGGACCCGTCGTCAGCGCACCCGCCTGACGCGCCAGATCTCCTCGGCCGGCCAGCGCCGCGACCAGGCAATCTGCTCTGCGTCCCGGTACGAGCTGGTCGCATCAGCTGGAGCCTGGATCTCGAGAAGGTCCTCGACCACGAATCCGTTCTCCCGGAAGAGCCGGATCCATTCGCCGTGCGGCAACTGAAACGAGACGTCCTCGCCGTCGTCGAGGCTATGCATCCCGAAGTAGTCGAGGCTCAGGGTCTCGCCGCCGCGGTCCGCGTCGAGTGGCCAGCAGATCGACAGGATCGGCGATTCGTGGCTGAACGCCAGCAGCCCGCCGTCACGCAGAAGGCGCGCCGCCTCGGGGACAGTGCGATACGGATCTGCGAACGACATGGCTCCGTGGTCGCAAAACACGATGTCGAAGCTGGCGTCAGGAAGCGGCACCGACTCGGCGCTGGCGTGGATCAGCGGGAATTCCACGCGCGCTTCGGCCTGAAGTCGGCGGGCATGCTCGAGCTGGCGCTCGGACAGGTCGAGTCCCACTGGTCGCGCACCGGCCTGCGCCAGGGCGATCGACCACTGGGCGGCGCCGCAGCCGAATTCGAGGATGTCCCGACCGACCACGTCGCCGAGAACCCGCAGCTTCGCCTCCGGGATCTGCCAGACACCCCAGGCCGTACCGCCACTGTCGGCGAGCTGCCCGCCGTGTTTCGCCTGGTACTCATCGCTCGTGGCGTTCCAGGACGCGCGGTTACGGCTGGCGTGGGCCGTGAGGCCGGCTGGCTCGTCTGGCGCCATCTTGTCCGCGTTCATCGGCGCAGGATACGTCGCGACTGCGGATGCGACCGGTAAACTCGACAGGTGCGAATTGCCCACGTCCGCGAACAACATGGCCCCAAGGGCGCGCCTTGGCGCCTGGCGACGGCCTTCGATCCAGACGGGCAACGGTGGCTGGATCTCGAGATCGCTCGGCGGCGCGCCGTGGGGGCGGATCCCAACCTCGCCCACGACAGCGTCCTCCATCGTCAACCCGTCACGACCCTGGACGATCACCTCGGGCGCGGACTGCGCGTCGCGGCGCTCGGCGAGCTGCTCGAACCCTTCACCCCACGCGGCGATCCCGGCGAGGATGACGCAGTCCTTGCCGCGCAGGACCTCACGTTTGGCCCGCCGATCCTGCGGCCACCCGGTTTCCGCGACTTCTACGCCTTCGAACAGCACGTGCGAACGATGTGGGAACGCCGCGGCGGCGAGATCCCCGAGAACTGGTACCGGCTCCCGGTCTTCTACTTTTCGAACACATCCGAGGTTCGAGGTCCCGACGACCCGGTCTGGGCACCGTTGGGTTCGGGAGAGCTCGATTTCGAACTCGAGGTCGGGGCGCTCGTTGACACGCCCGCATTCAACCTCTCCGAGGCGCGAGCCGAGGAGGCCATCGGCGGCTACTTCGTCCTGAACGACTGGTCGGCACGCGACCTGCAGCGGGACGAGATGCCGGTCCGCATGGGCCCGGCCAAGGGCAAGGATTTCGCGACCTCGATCGGACCGTGGCTGGTCACGCCGGACGAACTCGCGGATGCTCGCCAGCCGGGAGCCACGGGGCCGGACCTGGCAATGACCGCAACCGTGACCGGGGCTGACGGACGAGTGACGCAGGTTTCGGCTGGCCGCTGGTCGGC
>JBDTOF010000191.1:0-5122 GCA_039933375.1 Chloroflexota bacterium | reverse complement strand
CGAACGAATACCTCGAACGGCGTCTGCTGCAACTGCCGATCGAACGTT
This sequence comes from Chloroflexota bacterium, assembly GCA_039933375.1. Lineage (GTDB taxonomy): Bacteria > Chloroflexota > Limnocylindria > Limnocylindrales > CSP1-4 > UBA5189. Next base: position 5,074 of record JBDTOF010000191.1, on the reverse strand, counting down.
TCCACGACCGTCAGCTCCACACCTTCTTCGCCGAGCAGGCGCAGGCGCTCGTCGGGATCGCACAGCAGCGGTGGGGCCGCTCCCTTCAGGACCTCGTCAGGATGGTGATCGAAGGTGATGACGGTCGGCCTGGCGCCACGTTGCCGGGCACCCTCTCGAAGGTTCCGAAGCAGGTAGGCATGACCCAGGTGGAGCCCGTCGAAAACCCCCACGACCACGAACAGCCGTCCATGACCGGCTCCAAGCCGGTCGATCCCCGAGACAACCTCCGGATGCGCCCGCGACGAGTCAGGCATGTTCGGCGTCACCCCGCGCGACTGGTTCAGGCACACCTGTCAGCATCTTGGCCGGCGCGATCCTTGGTCCGTCGAGCGCACCGATTCCGACGATGCGTCCGGCCTCGTCAATCAGACGAACCGGCGCTTCCTGTGAGATCCCGGTGATGCCGCTCCGGGGGCGGACGAAGCGTCCCATCGCGGCATCCCGCACCTCGTCCGGTGTCAGTCGAACCGAGGCGAGGTGATCCAGTCCAGCATCAGCCGCCAGGAGGAACGGTTTCAGGCCGTCGGGGCCGTCAGATGCCGAGCTGCGCAGGGCGTTCAAGGCGACTGCGTCACTGAGCGCAAACGGGCCGCTTGCGGTTCGGACCAGGGCGCCCAGATAGGCCCCTGATCCGACGGCCGCCCCGAGGTCACGGGCCAGTGCTCGGACGTAGGTTCCAGCGGAGCACGTCACGTCGACGATCGCGATCGGGCGGGCCGGATCGTCCGCATTCCAAGCGATCAACTCGAGGGAATGGATCGTAACGGCGCGTTCCGGGAGATCGACCGGGGCGCCAGCTCGCGCGAGGGCGTAGGCGCGCTGGCCGCCAACCTGGATCGCCGAATAGACCGGCGGACGCTGGCTGATCGCTCCGTGGAAGGCCGGCAGGGCCGCCGTGACCGTGGCGGAGCTCAGCAGTTCACCGGGCACCGGATTCAGGTCGCCGTCGAGGTCGTCGGTGGTGGACGAGGCACCGAAGCAGATGGTGGCCCGGTAGCCCTTTCGATCGCCGAGATGATATTCGACGAGTCGGGTCGCTCCGCCCAGGAAGAGGGGCAGGACGCCCGAGGCGAACGGATCGAGGGTACCGCCGTGGCCGATCCGGCGAGTGCCACTCAGTCGCCTGACCAGGGCAACGACATCGTGAGACGTTGGGCCGCCGGGCTTGGCAACGATCAGGACACCTTCGAGGCCCCCGATATCGGGGCGTCGCCGGGGCATGCTAGCGCCGAACAGCGGTTGCCAGCCGCTCCGCCTCGGGAAGGACACGGGCGCGGGCCGTGGCGACATCGGCATCGATGCTGGCGCCTGCCGCCCGGGCGTGCCCACCACCACCGAAGAGCCCCGTCAGGACCGTGGCGTCGACCCCCGCTGTCCTTGTCCGCACGGAGACCCGCGTCGTCGCCGGCCCGGCCTCCTTGAACAGGATGGCTACTTCGGCCGACTCCGACTGCGACAGCAGGTCGATGATCCCTTCAGAGTGCGACGTCATGGCTCCGATCTCGGTCACGTCGGCGCTGGTCATCGTCGAATGAATCACGAGCCCTCCGGCTGCGGACTGGAGCCTATCCAGGACGCGACCGAACAGCCGGAGCTGGACATCCGGCTTTGACCGATAGAGTCGGCGTGAGATCTCTGCCAGCGGGGCGCCGGCAGCCACCAGGGCCGCGGATACCGCGAGGGTCCTCGGCGTGGCGTTCGGATGAGCGAAGGTGGCGGTATCCATGACGATGCCCGCCATCAGGTTGGTCGCGACGCGGCCGTCGTCCACTGACAGTGGAACGCCGAGCGCCAGGGCGAGCAGGGCGACCATCTCGCAGGTAGCCGCCGACTCCGATGCAACCCAGTCCCCGGCACTCGTTGCGTCATTGGATGCGTGATGGTCGATGACGACCGTCGGCAGCGTTGCGAACAGCGCCGCATGCCGGTCCCGGACGGCACCGACACGCTCGAGGGACCCACAGTCGACGATGATGAGCAGGTCGTAGTCCGCGGCGGGATTCGGGTTCATCGTGAACGTATCGATCCCGGGCAGGAAGTCGTACAGCGGCGGTGGTACGTCCGTGCAGACGACGTCGGCTGGTATCGCGAGCGCGGCCAGGATTCCTCGAAGGGCGAGCGCGGCGCCGAGCGTGTCTGCGTCGGGGTTCTCATGGCTGACGACCAGGACCGAGCGAGCTGTGCGCAGGCGCCCAACGACCTCCTCCGGAACGTCGGACAACCACGGAGCCAGGATCTCGGTCACGCGGGGCCCCCACGGCGCCGGGGTGCGGAGCGCCGGCTCTGTCCGGCGGACATGGACCCGCTCCGCCGCCGACGAATGGGCCGTCCGGACCGGCCGCCTGACGGCGGGTCAACACCTGGGATCTGGAGTTCGGGCGGCGGCGGCGGCGGCGCGTCACCCTCGTGTGGCAGCCGGGCGACGGGCGTCGGAAGGGACTCGTCGATTGCGGGTACCTCGCTCAGATCATGGCCGGCGCCGATCTCGTTGATGAGCCGAAGAATGCGGGTCCCACGCTCGAGCGTCTCATCGGCCTTGACGTGGAGCTCCGGGATTCGGCGCATCTGGATCCGTGAGCCGAGCTCGTGCCGAATGAAGGGCATCGCATGCGCCAACGCGCGGAGGGCCTCTTTCCGCTCCTCGGCCGTTCCGATGACGCTCACCGAAACGATCGCCCGCGACAGATCGCGCGCCGTCTGAACGTCCGTGATGGTCACGAACCCAACCCTCGGGTCGGCAATATCACGGGCAATGATCGCCCCGATCTCCTGACGGAGGAGTTCATCGATGCGGTCGGTGCGCTGGGTCATGGGTACTGATTCAGCGATCGAGAGTGATCGACGCTCAGGACGACAGGGACCGGCTCACGCTCTTCGAGGTGAAGCACTCGATGATGTCGCCTTCCTGAAGGTCGGAGAACCCGACCAGGCCGATCCCGCATTCGAAGCCCTGGGCCACTTCGCGGACATCGTCTCGGAAACGCCGCAGTGAGTCGATCCGATCCGTGGTGATCATCTTGCCGCCGCGCCAGACCCGAGCCCCACCCTTGACCATGCGGCCCTCGGTGACATACGACCCGCCGATGACCTGCGTCTTGCCGACCTTGATCAGCTGGCGCACCTCGGCACGGCCCTCGATGACCTCGACGATCTCGGGCTCGAGCAGGCCGGAAAGGGCCTTCTCGATGTCGTCCGTGAGCTGGTAGATGATGTCGTAGAGGCGAACATCCACGCCCTCGGTCTCGGCGGCTCGGCGAGCCGTCTCGCTGATCTTGGTGTTGAACCCGACGACGATCGCATTCGAGGCCGCGCCGAGGAGGATGTCGTTGTCGGAGATCTCGCCGGCACCCTCGTGCAGGATGTTGATCTTTACCTCGTCCGTCGCCAGCTGCGCCAGCGAGTGGGTGATGGCCCCGAGGGAGCCGGACACGTCCGTCTTGAGAATGATCCGGAGTTCCTTGGCCTGACCCGCCTGGATCTGCCGGTACAGGTCCTCCAGCGTCGCGCGTCCGCTGCCGTCGCCATGCTTCACCGCGGCCTCGGCCTTCCGCGAGTCGACGAGCACACGCGCCGCCTTCTCGTCGGCCACGGCGCGAAGGATGTCGCCGGCCTCCGGCACATCCGACAGCCCCAGGACGACGGCGGCCGTCGCGGGTCCCGCCTTGGTGATGCGCTTGCCGCGGTCGTTCTCGAGCGCACGGACGCGCCCGAAGGTCTCGCCGACGACGATGACGTCGCCGACGTGAAGCGTGCCCGTCTGGACCAGGGCGGTGGCCACCGGCCCCCGGCTTCGGTCCATGCGAGCCTCGACGATCGTGCCGATCGCGGGACGGGCCGGATTGGCCTTCAGATCCTGCAGGTCGGCGACCAGCAGAACCATGTCGACCAGGTCGTCGAGCCCGAGCCGGCTCTTGGCCGACACGGGGACCAGTGGCGTATCGCCGCCGTACTCCTCGACGACGATGCCAGCCTCGGTCAGCTCCGTCTTGACCCGCTCCGGATTCGCATCCGGCTTGTCCATCTTGTTCAGCGCGATGATCAACGGAACCTTGGCCGCCTTGGCGTGGCTGATCGCCTCGAGGGTCTGCGGCATGACGCCATCGTCTGCAGCGACCACGACGATCGCGATATCCGTCACCTTGGCGCCACGGGCGCGCATGGCCGTGAAGGCCTCGTGGCCAGGCGTGTCCAGGAAGACCACGCGGCGGCCATCCTTGGTGACTTCACTGGCGCCGATGTGCTGCGTAATCCCGCCTCGCTCCCCCGCCGCCACGGTCGTCGAGCGGATGGCATCGAGCAGGCTCGTCTTGCCGTGATCGACGTGACCCATGACCGTGACGATCGGCGCACGGTCGACGAGGTCGGCCGACTCGTCCTCGGTGAACAGCTCCACCTTGGCTGCGTCGGAAACGGGTCCCTCATCGGCATCGTCCGCTCCGTCCCCGGATGCGGCGGTGGCCTCCGCCACCTCGTAGCCGAGCTCGGAGGCGACGAGCGACGCCGTGTCACGGTCGATCAGCTGGTTGATCGTGGCAAAGATGCCGCTCTTGATGAGCTCACGGATGACGTCTGCCGGGTTGACGCCAAAGAGCTCGGCCAGCTCCTTGACGGTAATCGTCGAGGGCAGTTCGACAGCACCTCGCTCGCGCGGATCGAGCGTCTGGACACCGCCCGGGGTGAATGCACCATCGCGACGCGGCGGTTTGCGAGGACCTCTACGGCCGCGCGTGCCGCTCCTACTCCTGGCCATCGGGACCTCCTTGAATCATCAGATCGGGGTTCAGCGCGGTGATCTCCGAGAGGAGTCCCGCGGGAACCGGAATCTCGAGTGCGCGGCTGAGCGCGCCTCGCTGAACCGCCTTGGTGATGCAGCTCTGATCTCGGCAAACGTACGCGCCGCGGCCGTTCTGGCGGCCGGATGAATCGACCGCCACGATGCCGGACGGAGAACGCACGATCCGGATCAGATCCTGCTTCGGGCGGGCGGTTCGGCAGGCGACACAGGAGCGCGCCGGGATGAGCTTCCCGCGAC
>JBDTOF010000190.1:0-2551 GCA_039933375.1 Chloroflexota bacterium | reverse complement strand
CAGGCGCGCCACGTGCAGGGCTCCGACCTGCCGCTCGATGCGCACCTCCACACCGACCAGTCCCCTGACAGCGCCGTCCCGATCGACGTCTACGCCGCTGTGGCGCTCGAGCGCGGGATCACGGAGCTGGCGATCACCGATCACGTCGACTTCGATGCCCGTGATCCGGCCTACAACTACGTGGCCTTTGCCGAGCGGGAGCGGACCGTCCGGACCGCAGCCGAGCGATGGGCGCCTCGCGGGGTCCAGATCCGGTTCGGTGCGGAGCTGACGTTCCATCGATCCTGGGAGGAGGACCTCCGGGACCACTTGCGCCGGCACCGCTACGACTACACGATCGGCTCGGTCCACGATTGGCCCGACTCGCCATATGTCCCGAGTCGCGTCGGGACCTGGGCGACGGGACGCCGGATCGACGAGGTCCTGGCTCCGTACTTCGACGAGATCGTGGCGGCCGCTCAGACGGGCCTGTTCGACACGATCGGACACGTTGATGTCGTGAAGCGCTACCTCTTCCCGCACGTCACACCGGCCGACCTGGCGGCGCGCCCGGAATTGTTCGATCCGGCGCTCAAGGCCATCGCGGAGTCCGGGACGGCGCTCGAGATGAACACCAGCGGGCTCGGTCATCGCGTCCGGGAGACCTATCCGGCCCCATGGGCGATTGCCCGCTACCGCGATCTCGGAGGGTCGCGTGTCGTGACCGGTTCAGACGCGCACCGCTCAGACTGGTTGGCCCGGGGGCTGGAGCACGGGTATCGTGCCCTGATCGACGCAGGATTCACGTCCCTCGCCTTCCGCCGTGGCGCAGATTCCGTCGCCGTGGAGATGCCCCTGCGCATTCGAGACGCGTGCCCAGACAGCGCGAGCGCATAACGTGAGGCGTCGAAGCTCGTTATGAAGATCGACGACGAAGCGCTCGAACGGCTGGTGCGCGATGCCAAAGGAGGCGACTCCTGGGCATTCGGACGAATCTTTGACGAGTTCAACCTGCCGGTCTATCGCTTCATCGCCAGCCGCGTCCATCGCCCGAGCGACGCGGAGGACCTGACGCAGCTCGTCTTCGTCAAGGCCCTGGAAGCGCTCCCGCGCTATGAACAGCGGGGCATTCCCTTCGGGGGCTGGCTCTTCAGGCTGGCCAGGAACACGGTGATCGATCACGTAAGGACCCATCGCGAACACGCTGATCTCGAAGGAGTCGCGGAGCGGCCATCATTGATGCCCGGACCGGACGAAATCACGAGCCTCCACGGGGATCTCGAAGCCGTGGCCAACGCCTTGGCCGATTTGACCGACGAGCAGCGTGAAGCCATTGAACTCCGGTTCTTCGCCGGCCTGTCAGCCCGCGAAGCCGCCGAGGTCATGGGCAAGCAGGAAGGCACCATCCGGGGCCTTCAGTTCCGGGCCATCGGCGCCCTCCGGCGCTCACTCGGGATGGACCTGGACATGGAAACGGGCGAAGCGGTTGAGCTATCCGCAGCGGCACTCAATACGGAACCGATAGCGAGGGACTCTTGAATCACGATCATCCGGGGAATGAGGAGCTGGAGCGACGCCTTGAGGCGTATGCCTCGGCACGCCTCGCGCCACGGAGGCAGGCGATGTCGGAGATCCGGGCCTCGCTGATCCAGGACGCGCGAATGCAGAGCCTCGCCTCGACGCTGACGCCGGCATCGCGCGCTGGCTACCTGCGACGGCGTGGCGTGGCCGTGCTGCTCGCTGCTTCGCTGACGATCGCGAGCGTTGCTGGCGTCTCGGCAGCGTCAACTGCCGGAGGACCGCTCTACGGAGCCCGTATCTGGCTGGAGACGGCCACGTTGCCTGCGGACGCGAACGCGCGCGCCCTCGAGCGACTGCATCAGATCGATGCGCGCGCGCAGGAATTGGAGCAGGCGACGCGAGGCGGAAACGGGTCCGCGGTCGCTGCTGCGATCGCCGCCTACCGAGATGCGATCGATGTCGCGCTCACCGAGGCGGGAACCGACTCCAACCATCTCGCGAACCTGGAGGCGTCCCTTGGCCTCCACGTCGATGTCCTCGAAACGATCAAAGAACGCGCTCCGGAGCAAGCCCAGGGGGGCCTCGGCCGTGCCATCGAAGCCAGCTCGAAGGCAGTCGACAAGATCAAAGCCACGCATCCGACCCACGGCCAGCCTGGGTCGAACGGCGCAGCGCCCGGCAAGAACCCCAACCCCAGCGGTTCCGGATCCAATTCTCACCCGTGAATCCAAACGACCGGGGGGGCACCCCCGGTCGTTGGCAACTCGAGGACAGCGAGTGTTGGGTAGCTAGGAGTTCTCAACCTCACGACGCCGTGACGGCGCGAGAAGGACGGCGGCGCCTGCGAGGGCGGCCAGGCCACCGATGATCAGTGCCGGTGCCAGCGGTGAGGGAGTGGCGGCGACGGTGTCGGTCTGCGGCAGTGTGATTGGCTTCACGGTGACTTCGCCGAGCACGGTCTGCGAGGCTCCGCCCAGATCACTCGTAACGGTTTCACCGAGGACCGCTTGTTCGGTGATGACACTGGTGTTGGTCGTGTCGGTGTTGGTCG
>JBDTOF010000189.1:0-13648 GCA_039933375.1 Chloroflexota bacterium | reverse complement strand
ACTGGGCTGCGCGGGTCCGTCGAGAGGATCCATCACCTCGAGGGTAGCTAACTCGCAGCGTGCATGTCAACAACAGATCTGGCAGCGGCGCCGTTCGTGCCAGACAAGCTGTCACGCCGACCACCTAGCGTGCTGTAGGCTTGCATCGAACACCCGTTCGGTTTGGAGACCTGCTGATGCGCACGTACGCCCCCGCCACCACGGACGCCGTCCTCGCCCGACTCCTGGAAGATCCGTCTCTCGCGTCGGCGGTCGTTCATCACGAGGTCCTGCCGGCTCGCGATGCGGAGACCGCGCCGTTCCCCACCTGGCTGGACGATCGGATCTCGGCGGCCCTGCGGACGCGCGGGATCACATCGCTCTACACGCACCAGGCCGAGGCCATCGAGGCCGTCCATGCGGGGAACGACGTCGTCGTCGTCACGCCCACGGCGTCGGGCAAGTCGTTGTGCTACATGCTCCCGGTGCTCCAGGCGCTGGCCGACGACCCTTCGGCCAGAGCCCTCTTCCTGTTCCCCACCAAGGCCCTTGGCCAGGACCAGGTCGCGGAGCTGGCCGGGCTCGCGACCGCGAGCGAATTGTCGATCTCGGCCGCGACCTATGACGGTGACACGCCCGCCCCGATCCGGTCAGCGATCCGGACCGCCGGCCAGGTCGTGGTCACCAACCCGGACATGCTTCACTCGGCGATCCTCCCCCATCACACCAAGTGGTTCCAGCTGTTCGAGCAGGTCCAGGTCATCGTCATCGATGAGCTGCACACGTACCGAGGCGTCTTCGGGAGCCATGTCGCCAACGTCATCCGGCGCCTGCTCCGCCTGTGCCGACACTACGGGTCCAATCCCGTCATCGTGTGCGCCTCGGCAACGATCGGCAATCCCGCCGAGCTCGCCGCCCAGCTGACCGGGCGATCGCCGCTCCTGATCGACCGCAATGGCGCCCCGCGCGGCGAGCGCCATGTCCTCCTCGTCAATCCCCCACTGCTGGACGCGGCAACGGGCGCTCGATCGTCGGCGCTCAACCACGCACAACGATGGGCATTGCCGTTCCTCCGGGCGGGGCGCCAGACGATCGTGTTCGGCCGAGCCAGGACCTCGGTCGAGATCCTCCTGACTGGCCTTCGCGAGGCGCTTCGCGAGCACCTCGGACCGCGCTCGCGCATCCGCGGGTACCGCGGCGGATATCTGCCCACAGAGCGCCGCGCCATCGAGCGCGGCCTGCGTGCTGGCGAGATCCTTGGCGTCGTCTCAACCAACGCGCTCGAACTCGGGGTGGATATCGGATCCCTCGATGTTGCGGTCCTTGCCGGCTACCCGGGCTCGATCGCGGGGACCTGGCAGCAGCTCGGACGAGCAGGCAGACGCCTCGAATCGTCGGTCGGTATCGTCGTGGCCTCGGCGGCCCCGGTCGATCAGTACGTGATCCACCATCCCGAGTTCCTGCTCGATCGCTCGCCCGAAGAAGCGCGCATTGACCCGGACAACCTCCACGTCCTGCTTGCCCACCTGCGCTGCGCGACCTTCGAGCGCCCCTTCGAGCCCGGCGAGGTGTTCGGGCCCGGCCCGGTCGACGACCTCCTCGCCTTCATCGGCGAAGAGGGCCACGTTCGCCAGGCCGGCGATGGGCGCTGGTACTGGAGCTCGGAGAACTTCCCGGCCTCGGAGGTGAGCCTCCGTGCGGCGGCGCCAGAGAACGTCGTGATCATCGATACGACGCCGGATCGGCCGCGGGTACTCGGTGAGGTGGATCTGTTCTCGGCCCAGGTGCTCGTCCATGAGCGTGCCATCTATATCCACGAGTCCATCCAGTACTACGTGGATCGCCTCGAGTGGGGCGAGCGCAAGGCGTATGTCCACCGCGTCGATGTCGATCACTACACCTACGCCAACCGTGCCGTGACGCTCAAGCCGCTCGACGTGTTCGCTGATGCCTCGGTCACGGGCGGACGACGTTGGCACGGCGAGGTCATGGTCGCCAGCCTCGTCACGCTGTTCAAGAAGCTCAAGTTCGTGAGCGACGAAAACGTGGGTTGGGGCCCGATCGACCTGCCAGAGCTCGAACTTCAGACCACGGCGTACTGGGTGACCACGGAGGAGGCCGCCGCCGGCTGGCGGCGGGATGACCTGGATGTCGCGCTCATTGGTACCGGCCGGGCGCTGCAGGCGGTCGCCGCCGTTCTGCTGATGGTCGATCCACGGGATCTCGGCCTCGTCTCCCAGGTCCGTTCTCCGCACCAGGAGTCCCCCACCATCTACCTCTACGAGGCGATGCCCGGTGGCGTCGGTCTGGCCGAGCGCCTATGGGCGCGACACGACGAGCTGATCACAGGAGCCGCTCAGCTGGTTACCGCCTGCCAGTGCGACAGCGGCTGCCCGGCCTGCACCGGCCCACGCCTGGATCCGGCTGTCGATGCCAAGGCGCTCGCCCTTCGCCTCCTCAGGGATCTTGGGGGCGTGGCCGTTGTCACGACCCGGTCTGCCGCGTGAAACCGCGATGACCATCGCGCTCGAGCGCCGCCTTGCCAACTTCCGTGCGCAAGGCATCGGCCACTCGCCTCCGACGGTCGATCGCACGCGTCGACTGGCGATCGGTGCAGAACGCCTGGCCGCCGAGGTCGATGGCGAACTCATCCGAACAACCAACGGGACATTCGTCCGGGTTGAGCGGCGCTCGTCCGTCATCGCGGTCGATCGTGAGCGGCTGGCTCGGTTGCCAGGGCAGCCCCCGGCCGATGTCCCGCTGATCTGCCTGGACACCGAAACCACCGGCCTCGCGACGGCCGCCGGAACGCTCGCCTTTCTCGTTGGGCTGGGCTGGTGGGAAGGGGCGCTCTTTCGCCAGGTCCAGCTGCTTCTGCCGGACCACGCCGACGAGCCTGCGCTCCTCGACGAGTTGCGGCGCCACATACCGTCGGGCGGCTGGCTCGTCACCTACAACGGACGAGGGTTCGACTGGCCGCTCCTGGTCGCTCGCTATCGAATGGCCCGCACCGGCGCTCCCGAGCATGCCGGCCACCTGGATCTCCTCCCGGTGGTCCGCCGGCTGTTCCGCCACCGCATGCCCGATGCCCGCCTGCAGACGGCGGAGTCGAAGTTGCTCGGACTCCGACGACACGAGGACGTTCCGGGCTGGGAGATTCCGGCCCGCTACCTCCAGTTCCTCCGGGACGGCGAACCGGCGCGGCTCGTACAAATCGTCCACCACAACGACGAGGACGTCCGATCCCTGGCCCGCCTCCTGGAGTACGTGGATCACAACCTCGGAGACCCGGTTGCCCGACGGCTGGCGGCACCCGGTGATCTGGCGGGGCTCGCCCGGACGTTCTCAGCCCATGGTCGACTGACCGATGCGCTCGAGTGTCTCGACGCCGCGCTCAGCGCGCCCCCTGCCGACATGGTCGTTCCGCCTCCGCGTCCGGCTGGTCCGGTGCCACACGCCCTTCGGGACGTGACAGATGACTGGTGGTCACCACGGAGCCGCCCGGATTTCGGTGGCCGCCCTGGGCGCGTCCCCGGCGGCGTGAAATGGAGCGCTGCGAACGACGACCGCCTTCATTCGGCCTGGACCCCGCTCCGGCTACAGGCGGACCGAGCACGGTTGCTGCGCCGGTTGGGCCGATTTTCGGCGGCCGAGGACGCATGGATCGTGATTGCGGATGCCGGCGGAGCACTTGGCGCTCTTGCCTGGGTCGAGATCGCGAAGCTTCGAGAGCATCGACTCCGCGATCTCGACGCAGCCCTCGCCGCGACCCTGGCCGCCTTCCATGCTGTCGAGCGGCGGCGGCTCCTCGGCCGCGTCGACACGCGCGTGGAGCGGGAGCTGGCGCGGCGCGCGAGTCGGCTCCGGGGGCGAATTGCTCGCCGCGCCGCCCGGCTGAACTCGGCCGCGACCTCGCGTATCGGAGGCGGTGCTCAGCCGAGCCCGGGATCGTGAAGCGCGGCGGCAACCCGGCGCGTGACGGCCTCAAGATCCGGGACCCCTGACAGGCCGGCTCCCTCGACGTTCAACGAAGCGGTGGCGGCTGCCAGCCGAAGGTCGCTTCCGTGGCGATCTGATCCGCTCGCCGGGTGACGGATCTGCGCGGCGAGGTAAGCGGCGAGGAAGACGTCACCGGCCCCGGTTGGATCGACGTCAACGGCAGCCGGAATCGCCGGGTATTGCCGTCGTCCCGCCGCCTCGCCTGCCGCGAGCCGGATCTCCCAGCCCCCGAGGTGCCCCTCCGTCACCAGGAGGACCGCATCTGGCGCAAGCAGGTGCCAGAGACGGTCGAGCGGTAGGGCCGGATCGACGTCGTGGCGGCTGACACCCACGATGTCCCCGCGCCGAAGGAGGGGTGACGCGGCCGGCGCGCGCTTCTGGACTCGCCCGCCGCGCGGCAGTTCGCGAAGGACACCCTGCCAACCGAATGCTACGAGCGCGCCGGGCGCCGGCGCCGCCGCCCATTCGTCGCCCAATTCGTCGGCCACGGGGCCCATGAGCCACGCCCCGGCCGATCGCCAGTGCGCTGGCAATGCCTGGATCGGGAGGGGATCACCGGGCTCAAGGCAGGTCTGGATCCGACCATTCGGCGTCTCGATGTTCTCGAACACCGGTGTCCGGGCAAGGGGAACCAGGACGACCTCGGCTCCGGCGTCCCGCAGTACCTGCAGTTCGTCGGCCTGGGCCGCCAGGGGATCAACGCCAACGATGACCTTCGTCGGGAGGCCGAGTCGGGCCAGGGTGAGCCCTCCATACGTGACGCCGCCACCCAGTCGCCAGCCACGAGGGTCGTCGGGCACGATGTCCCGAGCCGCGGAGCCGACGACGACCACCGACTGGTCCAGTGTCATGCGTTGAGCGCCCTATACTCCGCTGGTTGGCCGTAGGATCCGGCCCCACGGAAAGGAGCGAGGTGATGCATTTCTACGAGCTCCATGAGGGGGACGCTGATCTCTTCTACGACGTGGTTCTGAGCCGCGATGAGGAAATGGGGGCCGACGAATTCTTCACGATCGTCCAGACGCTCCGCCGGCAGCTGCAGGACAGCTTCGACACGGACACCTTGGTCGAGGCAATCGCCGAACAACTCGAGCGACATTATGGCTTCGTCTTCATCTCGGATGATCGCCTGACCGCTGCGGTGAACGTCAGCAAGATCGAGGATGACAACTTCCTCGCCGACCTCGACGGCGCCGGGGATGACGATCGCGGCGAGGACGAGGGCGGCGAGGACGACGAGCCGGAGGAGAGGGCGGTCATCGGCGACGCGGACTACCGCGGCGTGTATGCCCAGTTTGATCCGGATGCCGGCAGCCAGAACTGACCGACAACCGGGGGCTGCTGCCTGGGCACCGTCAGCGGCTGAAGAGGATCTCGAGGACGTCACCGTCGCGTACGCGGTAGGTTCGACCCTCTGAGCGGAGCCGCCCGGCCTTCCTGGCCTCGGCCATCGACCGCAGCGACAGCAAGTCCTCATAGGAAACGGTTTCCGCGCGGATGAAGCCCTTGGCGAGATCCGTGTGGATCGCGCCCGCGGCATCAACCGCCAGACTGCCATCAGGGATTGGCCACGCCCGAACCTCGTCAGGCCCAGCCGTGAGGAACGAGATCAGGCCGAGCAGCTGATAGGACAGCGAGATCACGCGCCCGAGTCCGGACTCGACGATTCCGAGCTCCTCCATGAACGCGGCCGCTTCGTCGGGCTGCAGTTCACCGAGCTCCATTTCGATCTTCGCCGAGAGCGCGTCCACCATGGCCTGTCGGTGGTCGTAGCCGGCCCGGATAACCGCCACTCGATCCGCCGCCGAGGCGATGTCGTCCTCGCCGATGTTGAGCAGCACGAGGACCGGCTTTTCGGTCAGGAACCGGAAGCCTCGGATCGCCTTTGAGGCATCGACGTCCAGGTCGACGTCGCGGATCGGTCGGCCAGCCTCGAGCTCCGCCTTGAGCAGCCGAAGGACGACTTCTTCGCGTTCGTTGGCCTCGCGCTCCGCCGTCGTCCCGTGGCGACCCGACGAAGCGAGTCGGTCCAGACGCCGATCGACCATCGCCAGATCGGCCAGCATGAACTCGAGATCCAGTTGCTCAAGGTCCCGGGCCGGTTCCACGTCTCCGTCCGGATGCGGCACCGAAGCAGACTCGAACGCTCGAACGACATGGAGCAGGGCGTCTGAATCTCGAAGCCGAGCCAGGTGTTCGGCAGGCAGCTCCTCGGTTCCGATCCGACCTTCCGAGGACGGCGGCGGTGCCGGCAGATCGACATAGGTCACATCGGCCTGGATGATCTTCTTGGGCTTGAAGATCTCGGCCAGTCGTTCGAGCCGCGCATCCGGTACCTTGACGACCCCGACGTTGAGGGTCATCCCGCCAAATCCACCTGTCTCAGCGTGACCTCGGGTCAGGGTATTGAACACGGTTGTCTTGCCGCTTCCGGCCAGGCCGACGATCGCAATCTGCATGGGTGGGATTGTGTCGTAGTGGGCGCGAACCGTCCTGAGGGTCGCGGGGTCAGTACCCGGCGCCTGGATCGACCACGTTGTGAAGCTCGTCGCCAGCGGCGTACCGTCGAAGGTTCTCGCAGAAGAGGTCGATGCTGCGGTCCAGAACCCGGGCGGAGGACCATGCGGTGTGCGGAGTGACGATGACGTTGGGCACGTCGTAGAACGGCGAGGTCGGCGATAGCGGCTCCTGCCGGAACGCGTCCAGCGCCGCGCCGCCGATACGTCGCTCGCGGAGCGCTTCCAGCAGTGCTTGGTCGTCGATCAACCGGCCACGGGCCACGTTGATGATCCAGGCATCGGGTCGCATCGCCGCGAGAGCTGCCTCGTTGATCATGTTCTCGGTATCCGGTGTCAACGGGGCGGCGAGAACGACGATGTTCGATTCGCCAAGCAACTCGTGCAGGTCGCTCGGTCCAACGATCCGGGCCGGCACCGGAACGAACGGGAATGCGTCGTCTGCCGAGGTCGCCGTTCGGGGTGTCGTTCGACCTCCGGTCGAGTCCAGGCCATCCACTGCGTCGAGGTTCCGTCGCAGGGCAATGACTCGCGCCCCGAATGCCCCGGCCAGTGAGGCGACGGCACGGCCGATCGATCCGTAGCCGACGATCCCGATGGTCAGTTCGCGGAGTTCTACACCCTGGAGCGGCTGCCATGTTCGCTCGCGCTGCAGCTCAAGGAGCTGTGGCAGCTGGCGGCTGATCGCCAGGATCAGCATCAGGACATGCTCTGCAATCGGCCGAGTGAAGACACCGCGGGCATTCGTGACCGTCAGGCCGCGTTCGCGGGCAGTCGGGGTCAGGGCGCGCTCCACGCCCGAGGTTGCCGAATGAACCCAGCGCAGGCGCGGCGCCCGGGCCAGGAGTCGATCAAAGGCTTCGGAGCTCAGCCAGCCACGGAGCAGGACCTCGACGTCCTCCAGCGGGCCGTCGGCGAGTCCCTCGACCGACAGGTTCACGACCCGCGTCCCCGGAGCCGCCTCCCGAATCCGGTCCAGGTCCTGGTTGCGGACGCGGGCTGACAGGATGGGGCTGACCGCCACCGCGCTGGGAACACCCCCCAGCCCGCTCCCGGGTCCCGGCCGCATCACGTCACCGGTCACGAGTTGACCCTGACTCCGCCATCGAGCACGCGGGTCAGCCAGCGCTCGGGCGCTGTGATCTCCTCGAACGTCGGAAGAGTCGACGGCGACGACCAGATGAGATCGAGCGCCGCGCGCCCACGCGCGTCCACGATCGCGCGGACGAATTCCTCGCCGCGCCGGTACTGCTCCAGCTTGAGGTCCATCCCGGTCAACCGGAGGATGAGACGCTCGAAGCCCGTCCGCTCGCGACGCCGCTCATGGAACCGGGCGGAGATTCGCTCGATCCCCGGTACGAGATCACGCCCGACCTCGTCCATGACGTAGTCGCTGAAGCCTTCGAGGAGGCTCATGACCGCCTGCGTCTCGCGAAACAATGCCCGCTGCTCGTCGCTCATCAGTCGCTCCATCCAGTGCTCGCCGTTCGAGTCACCGCGCAGCGCACCGGAAATCGCGGAGACCACATCACGGCCAACCACATCGACCGAGCCGCTGAACAGCGCGAGCTGCCGTTCGAGACGCTCCGCGAGGTACGGCCGCAGCCACGGGTGCCCCTCGAATTCGAAGGCATGCGTCGTCTCGTGGAGCGCGATCCAGGTCCGGAACGGCCCGACCGGAACACCGAGCGCCCGGGCCGTGGCTCGGATGTTCTCTTCGACGAACAGGAGCTGTCCGTCCTCAGCCTCGGCCGCCAGGAAGGCAATGTCGTACTGCCCGAGGACCCTCGAGCTCATGAATCCGAGCAGGAACCCGAATTGTCGATTGGTGGCCCAGCGGTTGGCGATGATCACGGTCGAGGCGCCGAGTCCCCCACCAGACCTCAGCATCTGCTCCAGCAATGGCCCTTCGATGCGCGATACCACCGTCCGGAACGTCCGGATGTTCGCCCGAATCCAGTCGGCCCGATCCACCACCCGGGCCCGATCGACCACCCCGGGCAGCGGCGCGCCAAGCGCGTCAGCCAGACGCGGGACCACGATCGCCATCGCTTCGCGGTAGGCAGGTTCGGACGCGCGCAGGTCCTCCTCCGTGAGGCGACCCGGGAGCCGGCCAAGGCGGCCAAGGGCCAGACGTTCGACCTCATCCCAGTCGATGAGTCCGCGCTGGGCCGAACGCTCGGCCCGACGGCCGGCGATCGTCGCCGCTACGCCGAGCGCGGACCCGAACAGGAATCCGGCCTGCCATCGATGATCCGAGATCCAGGCCGGCTTCGCGGTCATCTCGAGCGGTCCTGCGTCATGCCGGGCGCCGTCCCCGGTCGGCCGTCGAGAACTCGATCGACGCGACCTCCGGAAACGCATCGCCGAACATCCGGCCGGCTATCGCCCGGAAAGCGTCGACGTCCCCCGTCGTGAACTGCACGTGCGTGGGCCGCCCGATTCGCGGGCTCGGGGCCGAGTGGCCCTCGGACCCGGGGTCGGCAGCCGTACCGCGAGAACTTCCCGGGCTCTCAAGCCCGTTGATGGCCAGCAGGTCATGGACGGCAGACGCCGTCGCCGATGCGGAGTCCACGATCGCGATCCGCTGCCCGGCGACCGCCTCGATCGCCGAGCGGATGAGCGGGTAGTGGGTGCAGCCCAGGAGCAACGTATCGATCCGCGCCGATGCCGGGAGTGGGAAGACGAATTCGCCCGCCGCGTCGCGTTCCCCGAGCAGCGGTCCAAGTGCGTCGGCGACGACAGCCTCGATCTCCGTGCCTTCCGTGTGGCCGGCTTCGACCATCGGGACAAGAGCGGGAGTCGCGTGTTCGTACACCTCGACGGCCGGGTTCTCCTCCTTGATCGCCGTGAAGTAGGCGTGAGAACGAATGGTCGCCGGGGTGGCGATCACGCCCACACGTCGGTTCCTGGAGGTGAGGGCGGCCGTAACGGCGCCCGGGCGTATGACTCCCAGGATCGGCAGGTTGTGGCGGCGTCGCAGGTCGTCGATCGCAACGGCTGTCGAGGTATTGCAGGCGATCACCACAGCCTTGACGTCCATTTCCACGAGCGCGTCGATCGCCTCCGTGGAGAACGCGAGTACCTCGTCGTCGGTCCTGGTGCCGTACGGGGCACGGGCGTTGTCACCAAGGTAGATCGTCGACTCCCCTGGGGAACGCCGCATGATCTCCCGAAGCACGGTCAGTCCGCCAACGCCGGAGTCGAAGACGCCGATCGGACGGGGGTCTGCCATCCGGAGTCAGCGCGTGACCGCGGCCGCCACCTGGCCGGATCCGAGCAGATTGGCGGCAACGAGTTCGAGGTCCTGACTCACACCGGCCTCGGGATTCGACAGCACGAAGGGCACGCCCTCGTTATTGGCCGCCAGGACGACGCGGCCGTCCGATCGGACGTTGTGTTCCGGAACGCGGCCAAGGGCGTTGATCAGCGCCGAGGCATCGATCCCGCCGCTGGAGTCGGCCCGGTTGAGCAGGTATTCAACCTTCGAAGCCGAGTACCCGATGACGCGGAAGGTGTCCGCAAGGGCAATCGTGTTGTGGATGGTCATCGAGTCGTAGGTGACGATCTCGAGGATCGTGTCCACCCGGTCGAGGAGCGCCAGGTTGAACTCGTCAAGCGCGACCGACATGTCGATGATCACTGTGTCATAGACCCGCCGCAGGAGGGACAGGACCTTCTCGACGTCCCGGGGCGTCACCATTTCCGACATCTCGATCCGTGGCGGAGCGAGAAGGATGTCGATTCCGGAAGGATCACGCCAAAGGACTTCGTTGAGGTCGGACTCGGCGACGCGATCGGTCGGCAGGTCGAGGATCGAGGGCGCCTCGACGGGCACGCGAAGGAGCGCCCGGAGGTCGGCGAATTGAATGCTTCCGTCGACCAGGGCCACGCGTCGGCCCTGACGGGCGGCGGCGACGGCGAGATTGAATGCAATGGTGGTTCGGCCCACGCCACCCTTCGGGGCAAAGACTGCGATCGCCCGCGCCTTCAACCCTCCTTGCCCTTCCTGGGAGTCGTGCTGAGCCTGCGTGATCCCCTTGATGAGGTCGTAGCCTGAGAACGGCATCGAGAGGACGCCATAGACGCCCCGCGCCGGATCGGTCTCCACCGGCTGCTGGGGAACCGTCAACAGGATCACCGGGACCGTGCTGCCCGCCTCGCGCAGGCGATCGACAACCTGGTCCGCCTTGACGCGACCTTGGAGCAGGGCGTCGATGATCAAGACATCCGGGCGGATTTCGGGAACCTGGAGTACAGCCTTGCCGCCGTCGGAGATGACGTCGATCAATTTGATCTGGCCCTGGGACATGAGGAGTCCCCGGACATACTGTGCAACCTGCGGGACGTCCTCGACGAGCAGGAGGCGGATAGGATCGCTCGCGGCCATTGAGCTCACGGTATCACGGGCCGGGAGGGCGGTGAGCGACCAGGACGGCACGACCGTCCCCCGGCTCGATCGGCACGAGGTCGTACCCGCCTGCGACGACCTCGATCTCGAGGCCCGCATCCTCTGCATGGAGTCGCAACTCGGTCGCGGCTATCAGGTGCAAGGCGTCCTCCCGGATCCAGCGGCAGATTGGCTCGCCCGGTGCAGATTCGTCGAAGATCGAGGTCAAGGTCACGGCACGCGTCGCGCTGTCATACCAGGCCGACGTCGTCTTCACCACGTCACTACCGGTCTCGGGATCGCGACGAACCCACTCGAGACCGAGGCGTCCGTCATACCTGGCCAGGTCATCGGCGAGCGGAATCCACGTATCAACGACCGCCAGCCCACCGGGCGCGAGCAAACCGGCGAGGATCGCAATGGCATCGCGCTGCTGGCGGGGACCGCCGAGCAGCAGGAGTGAGTTCAGCGCGATGATGCCGAGGCGGAACGTCCCGGCCCCGTCGACGGACACCGAGCGGAGGTCGCCAAACACCGGGTGCAGACGGGCGACGGCATCCGGGCCCTCGGCCGCCACCCGTGTCGCCGCGCGATCGAGCATGGCCCGGTCGGAGTCGACCGCCGTTACGTCGTGGCCTGCCGCGGCGAGCGGGACGGCCACCCGGCCGCTGCCAGAGCACAACTCGACGACCGGCCCCCCGGCCCGGTCAGCGAGGGCCAGGTAGAGGTCGATGTCACCGGGGTCGACGGACACGTCGAGGTCGTACAGGCGCGCCAGCGCCTCGGCTCGTTCCTGGTCGGTCGACGGCATGTTGCGATCCTACCCGGTTGTCAGTGCTGGCCATTCACCACGCTGCTCGAGCACCTCGCGCAGGAGGCCGGGCCGATCGCTCATCAGCCCGTCGACACCCAGATCCAGGAGGCGATGCATGTCCGCAGCATGGTTGACCGTCCAGACATGGACCGGCAGCCCCAGGTCGTGGGAAGTCTTGATCAGTGACGTGTCGGCCAGAGGGACCCCATACCCGCGCACCGGGATCTGGACACACAGCCCAGGACGCCGACGCAATCGGTCCGCAAACCCCGGCAGTCCCCAGGCGGCGGCGCGGAGTCCGGCGACCTCCGCCTGTCCCAGCGACGTGCAGGCACCCGGCCCGAGCCCGCGGCGCACCTCTGCCAGTCGCCGATCGGAGAACGATCCGATGCAAACGCGATCGAGCGCGCGGGCGGACCGGACAGCCTCGATCAAGGGCCCAACGGCGGCATCGTGCTTCGGTTCGATATTGAGACGGGCCTCAGGGAAAGCTTCGAGCAATTCCTCGAACCGGAGTACCGGCTCCGTGCCGCCCACCCGGGCCACGGATACCTCGGACCAGGTCAGCTCGGCGACCAGGCCCCGACGGTCGGTCACCCGGTCCAGCCGATCATCGTGGAAGGCGATCAGGACCCCGTCTGCGGTTGCGTGGACGTCCGTCTCGAGGTAGCGGTAACCGAGCGCTACGGCCGCGGTGAATGCCGCAAGCGTGTTCTCCGGCTGAAGATCCGAGCCGCCGCGATGGGCGAAGGCGATCGGACCCGGGTGGTCGAGGAACGGGTGCGTGACGGTCAGCCTCGGGCTCCGCGGCGCTTGAACGTTCCGTCGCGCCGCCGGACAGCGAGGGCTGAGATCGCCTCCAGCGCCGCCCGGTTGGCGATCATCGCAGTCGACTCGGCCCAGTCGTAGGGCGGTGAGACTTCGACGATGTCCATCCCCGCGAGGTCCACGGCCGACACGATCTGCCGGACCGCGCGGAGGATCTCCCGCGACAGCATCCCGCCCGGCTCCGGAGTCCCCGTGCCCGGCGCGAGCCCCGGATCCACGACGTCGATGTCGAGGGACAGGTAGATCGAGTCGGGGCCGTCGAGCGCCTCGGCGATGGCGTCAGAAATCACAGCTTCGGCGCCGCGCTCCTCGATCTCCGTCATGAAGTGATAGCGCAGCCCCTGCTCCCGCATCCAGTCGAGTACCTCAACGGAGGGCCAGTAACCTCGCAGGCCCACCTGGACGAAGTTCTTGCCCTTGACCGCACCCGATTCAATGAGCCTCCGCATCGGCGACCCATGCCCTGCGAGCTGACCCCACGAATCCGGCGCGGTGTCCGCATGGGCATCGAAATGGACGATGCCGATACTCCCGGGCCGCCTGACTTCGGCAATCGCCGTGGCTGCGGGCCAGGTGATGGAGTGATCGCCACCAAGGATGATCGGGATGGCGCCGGTTGATGCGACCTCGAGGACCTTCCGGTAGATCATCGCGTGGGCTCGCTCCGGCATCGCGGGCACGATGTTGGCGTCGCCGGCATCCACGACGTTGAGGTGCCTGAAGGGCTCGACATGCAGCTGCAGCGAGTTGAGAGACCCGCTGGTGTACTGCGCCTCGCGGATCGCACGAGGTCCGAATCGCGCGCCGGACCGGTGCGACACCATGTCGTCGAATGGCGCTCCAACGATTGCCACGTCGACCTCGCGGCTGCGCAGCTCGGCCGGATCCGTCACCCACGGCAACCGGGCGAAGGTGGCCGGGCCGACGTAGCTCGGAAGATCGAAATCCGCGAAGACCTCGAATTCCCGATCCCAGCCGTTCTGGGCGGCGAATCCGTCGGGGCGATCAGGCTGGCGCTCGCTCACGCGATTCCTCCGGACGGCTGCCAATCCCGATGCGGGGAATCAGCCGTGCACGACTAGGTCGCCGCCGGTTCGATCCCATCGTCCAGCGGGGCGCCAG
>JBDTOF010000188.1:0-1736 GCA_039933375.1 Chloroflexota bacterium | reverse complement strand
AGGTCGATCTGGATCGTCGCCATCTGCCACTCGCGGCCGAGGGCGTCGTCGATGTAGATGTCGATCTTGGGCGCGTAGAAGGTGCCGTCCTTCGGCTTCAGGACATAGCTGATATCCGAGGCCGCGAATGCCTCCATCGTCAGCCGCTCGGCCCGTTCCCAGAGCGCGGGATCGCCGATGGCCTTGTCCGGCTTGGTCGCGAACGTGAACCGGGGCTGGAGGCCAAACCACGAGTAGGCCTCGCGGACCTCGCCGAGCAGGGCCTGGATCTCGTCCATGAGCTGGTCCGGCCGGACGTAGATGTGGGCGTCGTCCTGCACGAACTGGCGCACACGTGTGAGCCCCGACAGTGTCCCAGACCGCTCGTTGCGGTGGAGTCGGCCGTACTCGGCGTAGCGCAGTGGGAGATCGCGATACGACCGGAGCTTGGAGCGATAGATGAACGTCGACTCGGGGCAGTTCATCGGCTTGAGGCTGAAGGTCTGGTTCTCGGACTCGACGAGGAACATGTTGTCCTTGTAGAGATCCCAGTGGCCCGATTGCTGCCACAGCCGCTCGCTGACCACCATCGGCGTCGCGACCTCCTGGTAGCCACGCCGGTCCTGTAGCTCGCGCATTGCGGCCTCGAGCGTGCGCCAGATGCGCTGGCCCTTCGGATGGAAGAACGGCGCGCCCGGCGAGACGTCGTGGAAGCTGAACAGGTCGAGCTGCGTGCCGAGGCGCCGATGGTCGCGCTTGCGGGCCTCTTCGCGCCGCCACAGGAACTGGTCGAGATCCGCCTGGTTGGACCAGACCGTGCCGTAGATGCGCTGGAGCATCGGCCGTTTGTCGTCGCCGCGCCAGTAGGCCCCTGCAATTGAAAGGAGCTTGAACGGCCCGATCCTGCCCGTGCTCGCCACATGCGGTCCCTTGCACAGGTCACTGAACGAACCATGCTCGAAGAAGGACGTGATGGGGGGCGCTTCACCAGCCGCCGCGGCTCGAGTCGCGAGGTCGTCGAGGATCTCGACCTTGTAGAGCTGGTCCAGGCCTGCCGCCACGGACCGTGCCTCGTCGAGGGGGATCTCGCGCCGGACGAAGGCGTGGTCAGCGGCAACGCTCTCGCGCATCCGGGCCTCGATCGACTCGAGGTCGTCCGGCGTCAGTGGCCTCGGCAGATCGAAGTCGTAGTAGAAGCCGTCCGTAATGGCGGGCCCGATGCCGAGCTTTGCGCCCGGGAAAAGATCGAGGACGGCCTCGGCCATTACATGGGCAGAGGAATGCCGCATGGCGTCGAGTTCGCCCAGTGCGCCCGCGTCGAGCAGCTCGTCTGCGGAGCCTCGAATCGGGGCCTCGAGAATGTCATCGTCCTGGATCGGAACTTCAGCCATCGTGGTGCCTCCTGGAAACACAAAACCTCCCGTCCGACAGGACGAGAGGTCGATCCCCCCGCGGTTCCACCCGCCTTCGCGATCAGCGCTACCGCTGCTCGCACGCTTGAGCCGCGCTAACGGGCGGACCCGGGCCGGTTCGCCGGCCGCTCACGGGTGGTGTCTCGCTCGACGCACCGCCGGACTCCCAGCCACGATCCGGCTCTCTGAATGTGACGCCGCGCGAGACCTGTCCCGATCATCGCTTTGCTATTTCACGGCACACGTGGTGACGTGCTGGTGGGCGGTACTGGACTCGAACCAGTGGCCTCATGCATGTCAAGCATGTGCTCTAACCAACTGAGCTAACCGCCCGCGGCCGAGAAG
>JBDTOF010000187.1:0-1828 GCA_039933375.1 Chloroflexota bacterium | reverse complement strand
GGCGAGCGCTCGGATCCGTTCTTCTTCGATCTCGCCGGCTTCGAAGGCTCCGTCTTCGGCGTCGGTTCCGCGGCCCTTGGCGACGGCAACGACTTCTTCGCACCACTCAATGTGAACGCGATCGTCATCGAGGTCCCCGACGACCAGCTCGGTGGCCAGATCGGCGTCTGGGCCGAGACCCAGTACACGACCAACGGCGGCGGCTCCTGGTCGCGATCCGACCAGGTCGGGCGCCCAGCGATCAACACCGTCTTCAACAACTCTCTCGTGGATGGCGACGCCGGCGCGACCAAGGCCGCGTTCAATCAGACGCCACCCTCGCAGCAACGGACTGGCGCGGGCGGCCAGTTCCGGGCCAACATCATCGCGACGTTGACCATGATCAACGCCGCCCTGGGGACGGGTCAGCCGGACTACACCCTGGCGCAGGCCGAGGGTCTGGCGGACGTACTGCTCCCGGATGTGCTCACGTACAACACCGACACCGCGGCCTCCGGTCCGCTGAACGGTCGAGCCCTGGCCGATGACGTCATCGACGTCGAACTCGGCCTCACCACCAACGGATCGGTGACGAGCGACGGTGTGGGTCCCCACACCGACTACCTCGGGGCCTTCCCGTACCTCGGGCTGCCGCACCGCAGCAACTAGCCCGGTCCCTGGGAGCGGTCCGTCCCGGGCCGCTCCCGATCACCCTCATCCACCGGTAGTTGAACGGGATCGACGTGAACTCATCGAGCTCCATCCTCGAGCACCGCAGCAGGCGTTTCCCGCGAGCGTATGGCGTCCTCATCGCGTCATTCGTCGTCGTCGGGGTGACCGTCGTCGCCTCACTCGTGCGACCAATCGGCCCGACCGCGACGGAGACGCAGGATCGGAATCCGGCGGCTTCGACGCTCCTGGCTCCCCTGACAGGCCCGGGAGCAGCGATCCCCGCCGTGGGATCCATCGCCCAGATCGACCACTCCATCCGGGCCTGGACGACGAATCTTGCCGCGAATCCGAAGGACTTCATCTCTGCGACGAACCTGGCGACGCTCTACCACGCGCGCGGCCGACTGACCGGTAACCTGGACGATCAGGCTCGGGCCCTCGAAGCGGCTCGGACGGCTGCCGCGATCGCCCCGAACCAGACCGCGGCATCCTCGCTCGAGGCGACGATCCTTTACACGCTGCATGACTTCGGCGCCTCCCTGGCGGTCGCCGACCGGCTGTATCGAGCGAACCCTGCCGATCTCGGAGCGCTGGCGACCCGCGCGGATACCGAACTTGAGCTGGGCCAAATGGCAGCCGCGCGCGCGGACTACGACACACTTGCCGCTCGCGCCTCGGGCCCGGCGATCGACATTCGACTCGCCCGGCTCGCCTACCTCTCGGGCGATGCGGCCCGGTCGCTGACGCTCGCCATCGCGGCACGCGATGCCGCGACCGCCGATCCCGGAACCGATCTGGGCTTCTACCACTACGCGGTCGGCGAATACGCCCGCCTGACTGGCGACGGGGAAATGGCCCGGCGGTCCTACACGGCCGCAATCGCCCTCCGCCCGGCCGATTTCGGGTCCCTCCTCGGGCTCGGCAAGGTCCAGGCCTCGACCGGCGACCTGGCGGGGGCAATCGCGACCCTCGAACAGGCCGCGGCGATCGTTCCGCAGCCCGAGACGCTCACGCTGCTCGGGGACCTGCATGCGCTGATGGGGGACGCAACGGGCGCCGCCGATGCGTATGCCACGGTCGGTGCCATTCGGACCCTGTCGTCGATCGAGGGGTTGGTATTCGACCGTCAGCTCCTGCTCTTTGACCTCGATCACGGCGCCGCGACCTCGGCCTCGCT
>JBDTOF010000186.1:0-2239 GCA_039933375.1 Chloroflexota bacterium | reverse complement strand
CAGGATCGCGCGCTCGCGCCGGACATCGACGCCCAGGTGGGCGGCGGCCTCCTCGCCGAGCAACATGCCGTTGAGGGACCGCGCGCGCAAGAAGATCACCACGCTCGCCGCGATGATGAGCGGCGCCGCGACCGCGAAGCGCCCCCACGACGACGCCTCGAACCCTCCGAGCAGGTAGGCGAAGATCTGGCGCAGACCGGCGCCCGACAGGTACATCGCCATCGCCAGCCCGGCGGCCAGCAGCGAGCTCACCGCATAGCCCGTCAGCAGCAGGCTCGTCATCGGTGCCCGTGAGCCCACCCGCGACAGTCGATAGACGACGAAGACCGCGCCGAGCGCGCCGAGAAAGGCGAGGGCATGGAGCAGCCCGAACTGAAGGAACAGGGCTCGCACCGGGATGATCACCGCGAGGGACGCCCCAAGGGCTGCACCGGACGCCGTTCCAAGCACGTACGGGTCAGCCAGTGGGTTGCGCAGCAGACCCTGGAACGCGGCGCCGGCAACCGCCAGGCCGGCTCCGACGACGGCGGCGGTCAGCACGCGAGGCAGGCGCAGGTCAAGAACGATCGTCTCCGCGGCCGCAGTCCAGGTCCGGGTCACGTCCAGTCCGAGGAGCCGATGGGCCAGGATGGCGACCGTATCGCCGGGCGCGATCGCCACGGTACCGGCGGCAATGCCCGCCACCGCGATGACGCTGAGCAGGATGATCCCGATCACCGCCACCACGAGTGGCCGCCGGCCGATCACCGTCCGGAGGATCGGTTGCGAGCGCCCGGGAAGGGCACCGGCGTGGGCGGGCATGACTAGAGCTGGACCTCAGGATGGAGGACCGCGATGAGGGCCCGAAGCCCATCGACGAGACGCGGACCTGGCCGGGTGATCAGCGTGTCATTAACCGGGTAGATCGCGCCGTCGGTGACGGCCCTGATGCCCGACCAGTTGGGGCGCGCCGCCACGTTGTCGGGGGTCGTGTAGCCGCCGTCACCGAGCAGGATCACCTCGGGATTCGCGGTGATCAGGGTCTCCAGCGAGATCTGATAACTCGAGTCCGTCGTGATGGGATCGGCCCCGGCGAGGGTCAGCAGCTCCTCGTACAGGGATCCTGCGGGCACGGTGTAGATATCCGAGGTCGCGTCGATCTCGTAGAACGTCTTTGGCCTCGACAGTCCGCTCGTCAGTCCCGCGAGGCGATCGATCTCGGCCCGCATGGTCTCGCTGAGCGCAGTGGCCGCCGCCTCGTTGCCAGTCACGCGCCCGATGCTCGTGATGCCGGCCAGGGCGGTATCGACCGAGGTCGCATACAGGACGAGAACGGGGATGCCGAGGCTGCGGAGCTGCGTCACGGCCGCCGGGGGCGTGAACCCGAGGCCTCCGGCGATCACGAGGTCGGCGTTCAGGGTCACGATCTTCTCGATATCGACGCCCTTGTAGGTGGCGACGACGGGCAGCTGGTCTGCCTCTGGCGGGTAGGGCGTGATGTCTTCGACCTTGGCGATCACCTGGGAGCTTGCGCCGATCGCGAAGAGCGTCTCGGTCGCGGCCGGCGTCAGGGACACGATCGCCGCGGGCCGGGCGGGGATCGTGACCGTCGTGCCTTCGTCATCGGTCACCGTCAGCGGGAATGCCGGGGACAGCGTCGGCGTCAGGGTCGCGGTGGGAGCGACGGTTGCGATGAGCGTGGGCGTCGCGATCGGTGTTGCGGATGCGCCACCACAGGCGACGAGGAGGACGGCTGTCGCGAGGGTGAGGGCCAGTCCTGGGAACAGGGCGCGCGGGAAGGTAAAGCCAGACATGGGAGCGGGTCTCCGACCGGGGGGATTGGGCGAACGCAGGGTTCGCGGGTCGTGGGGACGCGCCGCCGGTCAGTCGGTCGGGATCATGCGTGGAGCCACCCTTTCTCTCGAAGGTCGTGCATCCACCGAGCGTCGGCGACCGGACTTACGTCGCCTGAGCGACGATCACCGTAGCGGGACTGTGCCGGAATTACACCGGCTTCGCGACTGTTCGGCGAACCGCAAATTGCGGTCGATCGAAGCGTACCACCGGGAGCTCGCAGTCGAGTGATCGCCCGATAAGCGCACCTTGTGAAACTGCGGGCATCCGCCTTCCTCCCGCCCTCGCCGGAGGAGGTATCGACGGTGGCATCGAGGCATCGATTGCTCGCGCTCCTTGGTCCGCCCCTGGTGGCGGTCCTCATGACCGGACTGACCGTCCGCGCCGCCCCCTGGGTCCTGGCGGC
>JBDTOF010000185.1:0-2427 GCA_039933375.1 Chloroflexota bacterium | reverse complement strand
CGGCCAATGTAAACACCGGCAAAATCACTAGATGTTCGACGCTCCTTCGAGCAAGTGCATCATAGTCCAGCCGGCCGAGGCCGTCAAGAGCGACCCAGGCGGGGCCATCGGCGAAGGATAGGAAGGCCACATGAAGCTTGTGCTCATCGGTGCCGGTGTTCGTGCGCCACTCTTTGTATCCGCGGCCCTGCGTCGTGCGAGCCGGCTGTCCCTGGCCGAGATCACGTTGCTCGATATCGATCCAGAGCGCGCCCACCTGTTCGGGGGGCTCGCGTCGGCGGTCGCACATGAGTCCGGCACCGGCGTGCGGGTCACCGTGACGACCGACCCCCATGTCGCACTGGTCGATGCCGCTCATGTCGTCACGTCAATCCGAGTGGGGAACGAGGCGGGTCGCGTAGCGGACGAGCGGATCGCCCTTCGACACGACGTGCTTGGTCAGGAAACAACCGGCCCGGGCGGCTTTGCGATGGCGCTCAGGAACGTGCCCGCGATCCTCGGTTACGCGGATCTCGTCCGCGAACTGAGCCCACGCGCCTGGCTATACAACTTCACGAATCCGGCCGGCCTCGTCACGCAAGCACTCCACGACCATGGCGTCGAGCGAGTCGTCGGCATCTGTGACAGCGGGAACGTGGCCCAGCGTTCGATCGCGCAGTGGCTGCAGATCCCCGAACGAGACCTGCAGGCTGAGACATTCGGCCTCAACCATTTGTCCTGGACGCGAAGCGTCAGGCGTGGTGGCCAGGACGTGCTGCCCGCGGCGCTCGGCGATCCCGCGTTCCTGGCGCAGACCACCCAGGCGATGTTCGAACCCGAGCTGCGCGAACTCGTCGGCATGTGGATGAACGAGTATCTCTTCTACTGGTATTACTACGAACGGGCCCTTGCCTCGCTTCGCTCCGCCGCACAGACGCGGGGGGAAGAGATCGCCCAGCTGACCGGCCAGTTGATGGACCAACTGCGAACCTTCGACATCCAGGCGGATCCGGCACGCAGTCTTGAGCTCTTCGACGCCTATCAGGGGCAGCGTGTTTCGACCTACATGCGCGACGCGAAACCCGCGCCGACGGATCACCAGGGTTCGCACGCGGCGATCGAGAGCGAAGTCCCATCACCGATCGCGGGGCTGGACGAGGGCTACGCGGGTGTCATGCTCGATGTGATCGAGGCGATCGAGGGCGGAGCACCGGTCCGCACCGTCCTGAACGTTCCGAACGACGGCTCGATTGAAGGTGTCGGCGCCGATGACGTCGTCGAGGTCTCCTGTGAGGTGGACGAGAACGGCGCCCGGCCCGTCCGTATCGGTGCCGTGCCGGAGCTGCCACTCGCACTCATCAGGTCCGTCAAGCTTTTCGAGCGCCTCACGATCGAATCCATTCGCGAACGATCTCGCCTCCGCGCGATCGAGGCGCTCATGGCGCACCCGATGGTCATGTCGTACTCACGTGCCAGGGTCCTCGTGGACGAATACGGTGTGGCGCACGAGAGGTACGTGCCGTGGCTGACATAGCAGAACCAAGGCGGTACGAGGTCATCGTGGACGGGGGGTACTTCTTCGACCTCCTCTTCACTGGCCTCCCTCGAATTCCCGCCCTTGGGACCGAGTTGTTCGCCAAGGACTTCGCCCTGTTTCCTGGCTGGGCATATCGAACCGCTCTCGCCTTTCGACGCCTCGAGATCCCCGTCGGGTGGGCGGTCGACTTCGGGACCGACCTGTTCAGCAGATACGTGATGGATGAGGCCGCGAGGAACGGCATCGACGACAGCCTCTTTCGCGTGCACGAACGGCCAGTTCGGAGGGTGTCGGCGGCCATGGTCCGGAGTGGCAATCACGCATTCGCGAGCTTCATGGATGACCTGGACGTGGCATCCGTCGGGCCACTCCTCGAGATCCACCGACCTGCCTGGATCCTGCTCGGAGGGTTCGAGAACGGGGAACGGTTCTGGGACATCATCGCCCACGCGCGACGCGCGGGCACACGCGTGTTCATGGATTGCCAGGGGGTCGAGCGAACCATCGCTGACGCAGACGTTGCACGTGCGATCGGAGCCGTCGATGTCATCGCCGCGAACGAACACGAAGCAAGGCAACTCGCGGGCGAGACACGGCTTGGGGCCATCGTTGCGACGCTCTCGAGTCTCGGCCCGACGGTCGTCCTCAAGCGCGGACGGCGGGGTTCGATGGCGATCGAGGGCGGGCGGCTGTGGAGGGCGCCCGCTCTGCCGGTCGTTGTCGAAAGTACGGTGGGGGCAGGCGATTCCTTCTCCGCCGGGTTCCTCTATGCCCTCATACGTGGCGGAAGCGTGGGCGATGGGCTCCGGTTCGGGAACGTCGTTGGTGGACTGGCATCAGCCGCCCCGGACGGGTCCTTGTTCCCCGGCCCCCAGCGCCTCGAGGAGCTTGCGAAAACGCTGGACCTGAAG
>JBDTOF010000184.1:0-15309 GCA_039933375.1 Chloroflexota bacterium | reverse complement strand
TCAACTACGCGGCGCAGAAGTTCTCCCGGGTCGTCCTGGGCAGCAACAACATCGACAGCTGCAACCGCACCTGACACGCCCCGTCTGTCGCCGGTCTGGCGACCGTCTTCGGCGCTGGTGGCGGAACCAGCTCATATCGCGAGGCTGAGGAGACGGATCTCGTCCTCCTGTGGGGATCGAACGCCCGGGAGACGCACCCGATCTTCTTCCACCACCTCCTGAAGGGAGTGCGCCGCGGTGCGCGCCTCATCGCGATCGACCCGAGGCGCACGTCGAGCGCCGAGTGGGCGGACCTCTGGCTCGGGCTGGACGTTGGTTCAGACATCGCGCTGGCCAACGCGATGGGCCGCGAGATCATCGCAGCGGGCCTCGCCAACGAGGGCTTCATCGCCCGCGCGACCTCGGGCTTCGAGGCATATCGCGACAAGGTCGAGCCCTACACCCTCGAGTACGCCGAGCGCGAGACCGGCGTCCCTGCCGCCGCGATCCGCGAGGCCGCCCACGCCTACGCGACCGCCGACACGGCACTGCTCTGCTGGACGCTCGGGATCACCGAGCACCACAACGCGGTGGACAACGTCCTCGCGCTCATCAGCCTCGCGCTGCTGACGGGGCACATCGGCAAGTGGGGCAGCGGGATCAACCCGCTCCGTGGCCAGAACAACGTCCAGGGCGGCGGCGACATGGGCGCGCTACCGGACCGCCTGCCGGGCTTCCAGCACGTGGAGAACGACGCCCTCCGCGCCCCATTCGACCGGGCATGGGGCGTCGCGGTTCCGCAAGATCGCGGATGGCACCTCTCTGCCATGTTCGACGCGATGGATCGGGGCGACCTGAAGGCCCTCTACGTCATCGGCGAGAACCCCATTCAGTCCGAGGCGGATCGTCATCGCACCGAGCGAATCCTCCGCGGCCTTGATTTCATGGTGGTCCAGGACATCTTCCTGACGGCGACTGCCGAGGTCGCCGACGTGGTGCTGCCGGCCGCCGCGGCGTGGGCCGAGAGCGAGGGCACCGTCACCAACAGCGAGCGACGCGTCCAGCGAGTCCGCAAGGCGCTTGAGCCCCCGGACGGCGCCCGAGACGACCTGTGGATCGTCCTCGAGCTGGCCCGCCGCATGGGCCACGACTGGGGCACACCCTCGGCCGAGGCGGTCTGGAACGAGCTGCGCGGCCTGTCCTCCGCCCACGCCGGCATGAGCTACGCCCGCCTCGAGGCTGAGGATGGCCTGCATTGGCCGTGCTACGACGAGACACATCCGGGCGAGCCGTTCCTCCACTCGCGGCTGTGGGCCGATCCGGTCGTCGGCAGCCGTGCCCCGTTCGTCCCGGTGGACCATGCCCCGCCGGTGGACCGACTCGACGGAGAGTTTCCGATGCGCCTCACCACCGGGCGCCGGCTGGACTCGTACAACACCGGCGTCCAGACCGGCCCGCTCCGGTTCCCGGGCCGTAAGGGCGAGACCCTGGACCTCTGCCCGGAGGACATCGAGCGCTACGACCTCGCCGAGGGGGAGGTCGTCCGGATCGTCTCGCGGCGCGGCGAGGTCGAGGCGCCAGTCCGGGCGGATCACAGTCTGCGGCCCGGCCTTGCCTTCATGACCATGCACTTCCAGGACGACGTGGCGGTCAACAATCTGACCATCGACGCGACGGATCCGAAGTCGGGGACGGCCGAGTTCAAGGCCACCGCCATCCGGATCGAGAAGCTCGGGGCCTCGCCTCGGCCCGAGCGTGAGGCCGGCCAACCCGCTCGCTCCCTGCGGCCGTAGGGTCTCGTACACTCGGGCCATGGATCTCCACGTCGTCGATGCGCTCGCAACTCCCACGGAACGGGCGGCCGTCGACGCAGTGCTTGATCCCGAGATCGGCGCAGTCCGTGGCGGCTGGGATGGCGGCCTGCGCGACATGGCGCTTGACGGGCGTGCCGCCCATGGCGGCCACGAGGCACGCTCGCGCCGGGACCTCCTGCTCCCGGCACTCCACGCCCTCAACGATCGAATCGGCTGGATCAGCAGGCCCGGCCTCGGCTACATCTGCCGGCGACTGACCGTTCCACCGGCCGAGGCCTACGGAGTCGCCACGTTCTACGCGCTCCTCTCCACGGTCAAGCGCCCGCCAGCCGTGGCGCACGTGTGCGACGACATGGCGTGCCGCATGGCCGGGGCAGAGGACGTCTGCCGGGACCTCGAACGTGAGCTGGGACCGGCCGGGGACCCGACGCCGGGCACCGGCGCAACCTGGCTGCGGAGCCCCTGCCTCGGGCTGTGCGAACGCGCGCCCGCCGTGCTGTTCACGATCGCCGGCGATCCGCCACTGCGGGCCGCGGTCGGACCGGTGGATGCGCCGGAGATCGTCCGGCGGTTGAACAACGACGGGGCTGGCGACACCCGCGCGTCAGCGCAGAATGGGAACGGCGAAACGGCTCCCTCCGACGAGCGGCTGGCCTCGCTGCGGCGCTCAATCCCCCAGGCCGGCGGCCCCGGGCTCCGACTGCTGGCTCGTGTCGGAAGGATCGATCCGACGAGCCTCGTCGACTTCCTCGCCACCGACGGCTACGCGGCGCTGCGCAAGGCGATCGACCTGGGTCCGCGGCGCGTCGTCGAGGAGGTCACCATCGCCGAGGTCCTCGGGCGCGGCGGCGCGGGGTTCCCCGCCGGCAGGAAATGGGCGGCCGCGGCCGCGAGCACCGGCTTGCCCAAGTACATCGTCTGCAACGCCGACGAAGCGGAGCCGGGCACCTTCAAGGACCGTGCAATCCTCGAGGAGGATCCGTTCTCGCTGGTCGAGGCGATGACGATCGCCGGCTTCGCGACCGGCGCCGAGAAGGGCTACCTCTACATTCGTGGCGAGTATCCGCTGGGTGAAGCCCGGATGGCGAACGCCATCGACCTGGCCCGCGATGCGGGATACCTCGGCGCTGACGTCATGGGTGCCGGGTTCGCCTTCGACATCGAGATCCGTCGCGGCGGTGGCGCCTACATCGCCGGTGAGGGGACCGCGCTCTTCGAGTCGATCGAGGGCAAGCGCGCCGAGCCGCGCAACAAGGCCGCGCGGAGCACCACCGCCGGGCTCTTCCAGCGACCGACGGCCGTCAACAACGTCGAGACGCTGGTCAACATTCCCGGGATCATCCTGGGCGGCGGAACCGAGTACGCGACGCTGGGCACGGCGAAGTCCACCGGCCACAAGTTGTTCAGCGTCTCAGGGCATGTCGAGCGACCCGGCGTCTACGAATCCGAGTTCGGGATCACGATCCACGACCTGATCGAGCTCGCCGGCGGCGTGCCCGGCGGGCGGGCAATCAAAGCGGTCAACCTCGGCGGCGCGGCCGGGGTCTTCGTGGGGCCGGACGCCCTCCACATGCCGCTCACCTTCGAGGATGCCAAGGAGGCGGGCGCGACGCTGGGCGCGGGTGCCGTCGTCGTCTTCGACGAGACGACCGACCTCCTCGACATCCTCCGGCGCATCGCCCAGTTCTTCCGCGACGAGTCGTGCGGCCAGTGCGTGCCCTGCCGCGTCGGGACCGTCCGCCAGGAGGAGCTCCTGGCCCGCCTGATGGCCGGCCAGCCAAGGGGCTCGATCGCGGACGAGCTGGACCTGCTCAACGACCTCGGCGGCGTCCTCCGTGACGCCTCGATCTGCGGCCTCGGCATGACGGCGAACGACGCCCTGTCCAGCGGCCTGCGCCTCCAGGGGGTACTGGCGTGAGCGAGGCCGAGGTCCCCTGGACGGGCGAAGATCCGACGATCTTCACGTCCACGCCAGCTCGCTCACCGCGGGTGCCGGCCGCACCGCCCGCCCCGCGGCCGGCCGAGGTCGAGCTGACGATCGACGGCCAAGCGGTGACCGCCCGGCAAGGCGACACGATCCTGACGGCGTGCCGGTCGCAGGGCATCGACGTCCCGACCCTCTGCTACGGCGAGACCCTCGAGCCGGCCGGCGTCTGCCGACTATGCGTCGTCGACACGGGCGGCCGGGCGCTTGCCCCCTCCTGCTCGCAGAAGGTGTCGCCGGGCATGGACGTCAAGACCGACAACGATCGCGTGCGTCACTCGCGGAAACTGGTCCTGGAGCTGCTCGGCTCCTCGGTCGACGTGGATCTTGCCGGGCCATCGCTCCCGGACGGGTCCATTGCCGGCTACATGGCTCGCTACGACGCCGATCCGGGACGCTTCGGGCCGCCGTCGCCGCCGAGTGCGGCCGGCGAACGCGACGCTCGCGAGGCTGGCCACCACCACGCCGCGACCGGATCCGAGGCGGCACACGTCGCCGAGCCCGTCAAGGTTGACAACGACCTCTACGTCCGCGACTACGCAAAGTGCATCCTCTGCTACAAGTGCGTCGATGCCTGCGGCGAAGACGCCCAGAACACGTTCGCGATCGCCGTCGCCGGGCGCGGCTTCGACGCCCGGATCTCCACGGAATGGGCCGTGCCCCTTCCCGACTCCGCCTGCGTCTACTGCGGCAACTGCATCAACGTGTGCCCGACCGGGGCGCTCATGTTCAAGTCCGAGCACGACATGCGCGCCGAGGGTACCTGGGACGAGTCAGCCCAGACCGTCACCTCGACGATCTGTCCGTACTGCGGCGTCGGGTGCACCCTGACCCTTCACGTGCAGGACAACGAGATCGTCAAGGTCACCTCGCCGCTGGACTCGTACGTCACCGAGGGCAACCTCTGCGTCAAGGGCCGCTTCGGGTTCGAGTTCATGAACGACCGGCGGCGACCCTAGACGTCACACGCCCATCAGATCCTGAAGGTCGACCCGGCCATCGTGCGTGTAGACGTTGAAACCGTCGCCGCGGAGGAAGCCGATCAGGGTCACGCCCAGGCGATCGGCCAGCCGGATTGCCAGGTCGGACGGAGCCGAGACCGCGCATACGATCGGAATGCCGGCGACGGCGGCCTTCTGGACGATCTCGAAGCTCACGCGCCCGGACACCAGCAGGATGCGGTCCCAGAGCGGTAGTTCACGCAGCAGGACCCTCGAGCCGATGACCTTGTCCAGGGCATTGTGGCGTCCGACGTCCTCGCGGATGGCCACGAGACGACCATCCGTCTCGAACAGCCCGGCCGCGTGCAACCCTCCGCTTCGCTCAAACGCCGCCTGCGCTGCATTGAGTGTCGCGGGGAGCGACAGGATGACGGCCCTCGAGACCACGGGCAGGCCCTTCGGAAGAGGTTCGCACCGGACGGCCACGTCATCGATGGAGGCCTTGCCGCAGATCCCGCACGACGCCGTTGCCACGAAATGCCGCTGCTTGGAGAGCGCCGGATCGAGCTTGCGCGCCAACCGGACGACGACGACGTCGTCGGGTTCGGCCATGAAGCCCGGATCGCCCTCATCGACACCGAGGACCGCGTTGCCGTCGATCAGCCCCTCGGTGGTCAGGAACCCGATGGCCAGCTCGTTCTCGTGACCCGGCGTGCGCATCGTGATGGCGATGTTGATAGGGGTCTGACGAGGGCCGGCAGCCCGGATCTCGAGCGGCTCCTCACCAACCACCACGTCATCGCGAACTTCAAGGTCGGTCCCGCGTACGGACACGACCTTGGCGCTGGTCAGATGGCGCGCGGGCAGGGA
Source organism: Chloroflexota bacterium (assembly GCA_039933375.1). Classification (GTDB taxonomy): domain Bacteria; phylum Chloroflexota; class Limnocylindria; order Limnocylindrales; family CSP1-4; genus UBA5189. Next base: position 9,721 of record JBDTOF010000184.1, on the reverse strand, counting down.
TGGATCGAGGGGCGCGGTCACGGCCCGAGTGTAGTGCCGACCGGCGCGGAGGGCCGCCGGGGTGAGGGCGGCTGTGGCGCGGTCGCCGGCACGGCCTCGGGTCAGCGCCGGCGGCCGATTCTCCCGAGGTGTGTGTCCTGGAACGAGGTCGGGTACTTCAGCCCGTATCCCAACGCGCGATCCATGCCGGTATGGGCGACCAGAATGACCCCGGCCAGCGTCAGGGCCGGGACGGCCAGCACGAGGCCGAGTCCCAGTACGAGTCCACCGACGGCCCAGTTGTGACCGATGTTGTAGCTGATCGCGCCGAGATGACGATCAGCGAGGTAGCCGACCATCGAGACGTCCGGAACCAGGAGGAGCGCGAAGAAAACGGGCCACGGCGCGCCGAGCGCCACCCACGCGGCGAATCCGCCGATGAGCGCCGCGATGCCCTCGGCTCGGAGCCAACGCCGCACCCATGGGGTCGTGGCATCGAGCCCGATCGGCGAGTCGGAACCAGCAGGCTCAGCCACCGGCGGCCGCCGCGTCCGGGGCTCCAGCAGGTCGCCGCGGTACCCATCGATCCGGCCCGACTTCCACCTCGACCGCGAGCGCCTCCAGGAGCCGCTGCGAGGCCGCGGCGACCTCCTCGATCGCCGCGTTGAAGGACGCCTCGTTGCGCACCGATGGAACCCGGTAGCCGCTCAATTTCCGGACGTACTGCCGGGCAGCCGCCTCGATCTCACCGGTGGTCGTGGCCGTCTCGGACCGACGGAGGGTCTTGATGCTTCGACACATGACGCGAGGATACGGGACAGGGCGAGTGGTTTCATGGCTTCCCGGCGCGGTACGCTTCCGTGGACTCCGCCGCTTCTCGAGGTATCGCTCCACCCGTGACCGCTGCCGATCTCGTCCTCCGCGTCCTGGCGTTCGTGGCAGGCGTCTCGATCTCGCTCATCACGATTCGCTCTGCCATCCGGACCTTCATCCTGCCGCGCGGGGCGCGCGACGCAATCGTCCGCTTCGTGTTCGTGGCCTTTCGGCGGTTCCTGCGGGTCGTCGCCCCCGATACAGCGCCGTTCGCGCGGCGGGACCAGGTCCTGGCGTTCTACGCGCCGGTCGGCCTCGTGGCGACCGCGATCTTCTGGCTGATGAGCGTCTGGGCGGGCTTCGGCCTGCTCTTCTGGGCAACGGGAGCCGATTCGATCTGGGCGGGTTTGCGCGAAAGCGGTTCGTCACTGCTCACCCTCGGCTTCGTGGCGCCGTCATCCGGCCTCCAGACGCTCCTGGTCTTCACGGAGGCAACCATCGGGCTCGGACTCGTGGCCCTGCTGGTGGGCTACCTGCCGACCCTGTACAGCGCGTTCTCGCGACGCGAGCTGGCGGTCAACCTGCTCGAGGTTCGAGCCGACTCGCCGCCGTCGGCCGTGGCGATGCTCTCGCGCTTCCACCGGATCGGCGTCTGGCACGAGCTGAATTCCGAGTGGAGGAGCTGGGAACGGTGGTTTGCCGACCTCGAGGAGACGCATACGTCGATTGCCGCGCTCGCGTTCTACCGCTCGCCGCAGTCGGACCATTCCTGGATCGTGGCGGCCGGAACGGTCCTTGACGCGGCGTCACTGCAGCGCTCGCTGATCGACGTCCCGCGCGATCCGCAGGCGGACCTGGCCATCCGGGCCGGTTACGTGGCCCTTCGCCGCATCGCCGACTACTTCCAGATCCCCTACGACGCCGCCCCGAAGCCGACCGACCCGACCGCAATCAGCCGGGCGATGTTCGAGGAGGCCGCTGATGAGCTCGCGACCGCGGGCCTCCAGCTTCGCGAGGACCGCGATGCAGCCTTCCGCGACTTCAACGGCTGGCGCGTCAACTACGACCTCCCGCTCCTGGCCCTGTCCCGGATGGTCGATGCACCGCTGGCCCGCTGGAATGGTGCGGTCGAGCGCGACGGACCTCCTGGACATCTGAGCCGCGCGGTCGGATCGGCCTCTTAGGATCTGGCGCGCCCGCTCGGCAAGGCCTTCGGCGTACCATCGATCCATGGACCGCTGGAAGACCATCGTCGAGCCATTCCGCATTCATTCGGTCGAACCGGTACGGATGACGACGGTCGAGGAGCGGGATGCCGCCCTGGAGACCGCCGGCTACAACCTGTTCAACCTCCACGCCGACGATGTCCTGATCGATCTCCTGACCGACAGCGGAACCGGCGCGATGTCCCGCGATCAGTGGGCTGCGATCCAACATGGCGATGAGTCCTACGCCGGCAGCCCGAGCTGGTTCCGGTTCCTCGAGAGCGTCCAGGCGCTGTTCCCGTTCAAGCACGTCATCCCGACCCACCAGGGCCGCGCCGCCGAGAAGATCCTGTTCACCGTTATCGGCGGGCCCGGCAAGTCGATCCCGAACAACACCCACTTCGACACGACCCGCGCCAACGTGGAAGCGACTGGCGCCGAAGCGGTGGATCTCGTGATCGCCGAGGGTCACGACCCGTCGGCAATCCACCCGTTCAAGGGCAACATGGACGTCGAGGCCCTCGAAGCATTCCTCGCGGCTCACGACGGCTCCGTTCCCGTCGTGTTCGTGACGATCACCAACAACTCCGGCGGCGGCCAGCCGGTCTCGCTGGCGAATCTCCACGCGGTCCGCGAGGTGTGCGATCGCCACGGCGTGCCGCTCTTCCTCGATGGCTGTCGCTTTGCCGAGAACGCCTGGTTCATCAAGCTCCGCGAGCCTGGGCAGGGCGATCGCTCGATCCCCGACATCGTTCGCGAGATCGCATCACTCGCCGATGGAATGACGATGTCCGCCAAGAAGGACGGACTGGCGAATATCGGGGGCTGGCTGGCGATGAATGACGATTCCCTCGCCGAACAATGCCGCAACCTGCTCATCCTGACCGAGGGCTTCGTGACCTACGGCGGCCTCGCCGGCCGGGACCTCGAAGCGATCGCCCAAGGCCTGCGCGAAGTGGTGGACGAGGACTACCTCCGCTACCGGATCCAGTCCACGGCCTATCTCGGCTCGGCGCTCGATGCGGCAGGGGTCCCGCTCGTGAAACCCTTCGGCGGGCACGCGATCTATCTCGACGCGCGGGCGCTGCTGCCGCATATTCCGCCGCTCGAGTACCCCGGCCAATCGCTGGCTGTGGCGCTCTATCGCGAGGGCGGGATTCGGGGCTGTGAAATCGGAACGGTGATGTTCGGCCAGCATTCGGACGGATCCGAGGCGCCCGCGGCGATGGACCTGGTGCGGCTCGCCATCCCGAGACGTACCTACACGCAGAGCCACATCGACTACACGATCGAGGTCGTCCAGTACGTCGCCGAGCGTGCCTCCTCGCTGCGCGGCATGCGGATCGTCCAGGCGCCCGCCGCCCTTCGACACTTCACGGCCCGCTTCGAGGCCATCGCGTAACGCCACGCCAAGCGAAGGCTGCATCTCGTACGATCGCGGAGGCAGCGACCAAAGCTTGGTCCGGGTGCCTCTGATGCGGAGGGCGAGGTGGCCGACGACACAGTCCTGGCAGCCGAACTGACGGAGCTCGAGCACGCATGGTGGCGCGCGTTGCGCGATCGCGAATGGGACGCGGCGCGTCGGTTTATGCGCCCGGACTTCAGCATCACGACGGCTGGCTGGATCGACGCCCCGATTGGCGCAGATGCCTGGCTCGACACCCTCGCGGGTCGGTATCAGCTCGACGCCTTCGACTACGACGAGGTGGCCGTCCGGCGATATGGCGACGTCGCCGTGGTGCAGTGCCGGTCCCGCCAGAACGGCAGCCTCATCGACACCGGCGAGTCTTGGTCGGAAACCTTTCGATACACGGACGTTTGGGTCCGAGACGATGCCGCGGGCTGGCAAATCGCCATCCGCCACGCGGGCCTGCGTCGCTGATTGCCAACTGTTCAGAGCCATGACCGCTGGTGACATTCCCGCACGCCAAGCGAGACACCCGGCCCAAACGAAACCGGCGGCCGATCGTTCGGCCGCCGGTTCCGAGAACGAGGGACGAGAAGGTCAGAGGGGCTTGCGAGCTACCCAGATGAGGCCCAGGCCAAGCAGCCCGAGGGTGCCCGCGAGGCCTTCGATGACGCCGACGAGGCCGAGGCCGATCGTCAGGGTCGAGGCGGTGACCGCGCCGACGCCGAGCTGGCCGATCAGCGCATGTGCGGTCCCGGTCCAGATCTTCTCGCGGGCCGGGCCCTCGATCGGATGCATGCGATCGAAGCCGGTCCAGTAGCGGCCGTCGTTCACGAACTGGTAGTCGCCGGCCTTGAACGTCTCGCCGTTGTACTCCACATCCTGCGCCAGGGTCACGGTCACCTCGGAATTGAGCGTGTGATAGGCGATGGTGCCCATCTGGAACATGTACTCCGAGGCCGTGTTCACGAGCGGATCGTTCGGGTTGAGGTCGCCATCTACGAGGGCATACCCCCAATCCTTCGTGACCAGGTCGCGGATCTTCTGGGCGCCCTCCGTCTTGCCACGATCGACGAGTTGCCCCGCGTCGTCATAGCTGAGCTTCACGCCCTGCGCTGCGCTGAACGCCTGAAGCGATTTGGCGCCCTCCATCGTCTTGATGAAGGTGTACCCGCCGACTGCAGCGAAGAACACGCCAGCGGCGAGCATCACGACGCCGAGTTGCTTGAGCCTAGAGTTCATTCAGGGATCCTTCCACGCTAGGGCAATCATCGCTTTCGTCCGTGGCAAACTGCGACGGTGCAAAGGTGCTGCTCGCTCACAACGATGCCCGAGCCGCGGTATCGGATTGAGGGCCACGCGGACCTCGCGGGGCAGGCCATGGGTCATCCGAATGGCCCATCTCGCCCGGGACGCAGGCATGTTGGAGGACAGTAGCGAGCAAGTCGGATCGAGCCACCGCGGCGGTGGGTTCTATCATCAGGGTCCTTCCCATCAGGTCTCGCAGCGAGGAAATCTCCGATGAAGAGCGCGCCGAAGTCCTCCGAAACGTTCACGGCCGACGAACGAACCGCGATGAAGGAGCGCGCCAAGGAGCTGAAGGCGGAAGCGCGCGCGGACAAGGACAGGGCGGCAGGGGAAAGCGACGTGCTCGCGAAGATCGCCGAGATGCCGGAACCGGAACGTGTGATGGCCACCCGGCTCCATGCGCTCATCAAAGCCAGTGCGCCGGTCCTGTCGCCGAAGACCTGGTACGGCATGCCCGCCTACACCAGGGACGGCAAGGTCGTCTGCTTCTTCCAGAGCGCCCAAAAGTTCAACACCAGGTACGCGACGCTCGGCTTCAGCGACGAGGCCAACCTCGACGACGGAGCGATGTGGCCGAGCGCGTTCGCACTCAAGGAGTTGAATCCCGCGGACGAAGGACGGATCGGGGCGCTGGTCAAGAAAGCGGTGAGCTGAGGGCTGACGCCCGCCACCGGAAGGAGCACGCGATGTCGGTCGACCCGGAACGAATGCGCAAGTTCGCAACGGACTACACCTCGGCCTGGTGCAGCATGGATCCCCGCCGCGTCGCCGCCTGCTTCGCGCCAGGCGGATCGCTGGCGATCAACGGGGGCGAGCCATCGGTCGGGCGTGAGGCGATCACGGCGACGGCCCAGAGTTTCTACACCGCACTGCCGGACATGCAGGTGTACATGGACGACCTGGTCGTCGACGGCGACCGGATCGAGTACCACTGGATCTTCACGGGCACGAACACCGGGCCGCGCGGTACCGGGAATGCCGTCCGCATGGTCGGCCATGAGGAGTGGACAATCGACGACGACGGGCTGATTGCCGCCTCGTCGGGCCACTACGACGCGGCAGAGTACGCTCGTCAGCTCGAGCACGGCCTCTAGCTGACGTCGTGCCTCGGCGAACGTTCACTCTTGACCGGCCAGTCGCGCTGCGCCTTGTCGTCGGCCCACATGTCGGCGGTCGCGGCGACCTCACCGGCCGCGTCTCGACTGCCTCGTTCGTGCGGGCGACGCGCACGGCGGACGGTCCCGCAACGCTCCTCCTGGAGCTCCGCGGCCAGGATGTCGAAGCCGAAGCCTGGGGATCGGGCGCCGACCGTGTCCTCGACGGCGCGCCAGCGCTCCTCGGCGAGGGGGATGACGACCGTGGCTTCGATCCCTCCCACCACCCTCTGGTTGCGGACCTCGCTCGCCGGCTGGTGGGCTTACGGATCGGCCGAACCGGTGCGGTGTTCGAGGCGCTGTTTCCCGCGATTCTCGGCCAGAAGGTCACCGGCCGAGAGGCGGGATCCGCGTACCGGGAGCTGACCCGCACGCACGGCGAACCGGCGCCCGGACCGATTGCCGCGCAGCTGGGTTTGCGGCTCCAGCCGGCGCCCGAGGTCCTTGCGGGCCTCCCCTACTACGCCTACCACCCGTTCGGGGTGGAGCAGCGCCGCGCCGACGTGATCCGGAAGGCGGCCAGGGATTCGGTTCGACTAGAAGCGCTCGTCGATCTTCCAGGCACCCGTGCCGAGGCTGGGGCCTCGGCGGCCGCAGCACTGCAGCGCCAGTCGGGCATCGGGCCTTGGACGGCCGCCGAGGTCACACTTCGAGCGCTCGGCGACCCGGATGCGGTGAGTGTCGGAGATTTCCACCTCCCGAATCTCGTGGCGTATGCGCTGGCCCGCGAGCCGCGCGGGACGGACGAACGCATGCTCGAACTACTGGAACCGTGGCGCGGCCAGCGCGCTCGCGTCATGCGCCTGCTCGAGGCCAGCGGGATCACTGCGCCGCGCTACGGCCCTCGCTTCGCCCCGCCAGATCGCAGGTCGATGTGATCGTCCGGCGGAACCGGGGCCGGCATGGCGCCGTCTCAGGCCGATGACAACCCGACCGATCCTGGCGCTCGCTGCCATCGCCTGTATTACCGCCGCAGCCTGCTCAAGCGCTGGCCCGGGAGCAGCGTCCCCCAGCGCCCCCACGAACCTGACCGACCCGGCCGCGCTCGACGGCCGGGTCTTCCTGTCCACGAAGGTGGATGGACCGGCACTGGTCGCCGGCTCGGTGATCCGCCTCGCGTTCGCGGGAGGAAACATCTCGGTGCAGGCGGGCTGCAATTCCATGAGCGGGACGTACCGCATCGACGGCGATCGGCTGGTGGTCGGCGCACTGGCGACGACAGAGATGGCGTGCGAGTCGGCGCTCATGGAACAGGATCGCTGGGTCGCGAACCTCCTTTCAGCCGCGACGATCTCGCTCTCCGGTGATTCGCTGACCCTCGCCTTGAGCGGCGTCCGCCTCACGTTGCTCGACCGCGAGGTCGCTGATCCGGATCGCCCGCTGATTGGGACCCACTGGCTGCTCGATGGCATCGTCGCGGGAGAGGCAGTGTCGAGTGTGCCGGTCGGCGTCCAGGCCTCGCTCAGCTTCTCGGATCGTCGCGTCGATGTCATGGCCGGCTGCAATGCCGGAGGTGGTGCAGTTGAGATCTCGGCATCAGAACTGGATTTCGGCGCCATTGCGCTGACCAGGAAGGGTTGCGAACCGGACGTCATGGCCGTCGAGCAGGCCGTCTCGGCCGCCCTTGTTGGCAAGGTGTCCTACAAGATCGAGGCGGACGTCCTCACGATCGACGCCGAGGGCCAGGGCCTCATCCTTCGCGCGGCGCCCTGACTTTGCCGCCCAGAGCGGCGATCAGCGGCTGCGTAGTGCCGTGGCCATTGCCGCCAAGTGCGCCGGCGTCGAGCCGCAACAAGCGCCGATGATCGAGGCACCGGCCTCGCGAATCTCGAGGGCGTAGTCCGCCATCATCGCCGGCTCGGCGCGATAGACGGCCTTCATGTCCACGAGCTCCGGCATTCCGGCGTTCGACTTGCCGACGAGGACCGCGTTCGGTTCAACAGCCCGCATCTGACGGATCACCGGGATCAGCTCATCAGGACCGTTACCGCAGTTGCCGCCGATCGCGTCGGCGCCCCACTCCACGAGGGCATGAGCGGCGGTCTCGGGCTTGACGCCCATCATCGTGTGGCCCCGGGTGTCGAACGTCATGGTCGCGATCAGCGGGATTCCGGGGGCCACCTGGCGCGCCCCGACGATCGCGGCGCGGATCTCCTGGAGATCCGACATCGTCTCGATCCAGATCAGGTCAACTCCACCCGCCACCAGGGCTGCCGCTTGCTCGGCAAAGACGTCGACGGCCTCGTCGTAGGCAAGGGTTCCGATCGGGTCCATGAGCGAGCCCGACGGCCCGATATCGCCGGCCACGAGCGCATGGTGGTCCGCGGCATCGACCTCGGCCCGAGCGATCGCGGCCGCCATCTGGTTGACCTCGCCCACGTGGCGCTCGTTGCCATGAAGGCTCAAGCGGAGTCGATTCCCCCCGAACGTGTTCGTGAGGATGACCTGCGTTCCGGCGTCGAGGTAAGCCCGGTGGATCTGGCGGACCATGGACCCCTGGGGCAGGGCGACGTTCCACATCTCGGGTGGATCGCCGAACTGGAGGCCGGCGGCGAACAGCATCGTGCCCATCGCGCCGTCGGCGACGACCACGCCGCCGCCCCCCACGAGCGCATCCCACCGGGCACGCGCGGCGGCCGCGGTGACGGGACCGGGTCCGGTTCGCTCAGGGCCGTCGTGGTCAGTCATGGGTCCGCCTCCGGTCACGGCTTCGGGCGAAGCAGTTGAGATCGGAAGGGTAGTGTCTGAGCCGATTTCGCGCGAGCGGGAACGAGCCTGCTCGAGCCGGTTGGATCAGGCCTCGGCCTTGGTTCCGTCGCGGCCCATGCCGAGGTCGCCGCTGACGGCGGCGCTGCCGTTGGTGATTGACCAGGCCGCGACCGCGGTCGCCAGAGCGGCCGAATCGGGGCGGACAGCCAGGCGATCGTCGCCGCCACGGATGCCTGCACCAAGCTCGGCCAGGACGCCACGGTACGAGGGCTTGTCGCTGTCGAGACGGCCCGTCGGCGGGTAGACATCGAAGTAGCCGTCCGTGCTGACGACGATGGTCGAGGCGGAGGAGGTGAAGGACGTTCTGGCCATGAGAAACTCGATCCGTCGCGCGCTGCGGACCGGCGTATGAAAGCCCGGCGTCTGTGCGACTGCGACTCGACCTTGGGGCCAGCGACCCGTTTCGTCAAACGATGGGTACCGCAACGAGATGTCGCCGCGGTACGGTAGTCGCTCACGCAAGGGAGGTCGCATGCCCGAAATGCCGAAGTTCACGAAGTCATCGCCCGAGACGGTCGATCGGTTCAAGGCCGTCCTGGAGCGCCACGCGGCTCCGGATGTCGTGATGAAGCCGATGTTCGGCTACCCGGTCGCCTGGACGGGCGGGAACATGTGGACCGGGCTGTTCGCCGACGAATGGTGGGTTCGCGTCTCGGAGCCGGATCGAGAGGCCCTCCTGGCGATCCCGGGGGCGCACCCGTTCGAGCCGATGCCGGGCCGGTCGATGGGTCGCTACGTGGTGATGCCGCCCGACATTGCCGCCAGCGACGCGGCGATTGACCCGTGGCTCGAGATGGCGCTCGCGTTCACCCGGACGATGCCGCCCAAGAAGTAGCCGGGTTCGTGCGGCGCGTCACCCCGAGGCGGCGTCAGCCCCGAGGCGCGTCAGCCCGTGGTCGGCCTCGTCATTGCGGCCGGGTCGATCGCGGCATCGAAGGCCTCGCCCGTCAGATAGCCGAGCGCGACGGTCGCCTCACGCAGCGTCGTTCCCTCGTGATGGGCCTTCTTGGCGATCTCCGCGGCCTTGTCATAGCCGATGCTCGGGGCGAGCGCCGTGACGAGCATCAGCGAGCGGCCCAGGTTTC
>JBDTOF010000183.1:0-3691 GCA_039933375.1 Chloroflexota bacterium | reverse complement strand
ACCGGGTGGGGCTTGCAGCGGCCGCGGACACGATGCCGGCCCAGCTGTCCGGAGGCATGCGCCAGCGTGCCGCCCTCGCCCGGGCGCTCGTGCTCGAGCCGGAGGTGCTCCTGCTCGACGAGCCCTTCAGTGCCCTCGATGCCATCACGCGCGACCGGTTCAACGTCGAACTGCTCAAATTGTGGGGTCGTCTTCGGACGACGATCATCGTCGTGACCCACAGCATCCCCGAGGCCATCTTCCTCGGTGACCGAGTCGTCGTGCTGTCGAGACGCCCCGGGCGCGTCGTGGCCGAGGTCCCGGTCAGCCTGCCCCTGCCGCGAACGATCGACGCCATGGATGCCGCCGTGGTGTCCGATGCGGCCCGGGCCGTCCGGGCCCACCTCGACGAGGATGCGGCGTGAGGAACCCGACCCTGCTTTCCGTCGCCGGCGCGCTGGTCTTCCTGGCCCTCTGGAAGCTCGTCGTCGTGGTGGGTGGATACCCGGACTTCATCCTCCCGCCACCGGAGACGGTCGTCAGCCGCCTGGTCGAGGCATGGGTGAGCGGCCAGATCGAACCGCATGCGGCCGCGACGCTCGTTGAGATCGGTCTCGGCTTTCTGGCTGGCGCCACGCTCGGCCTGGTCGCGGGATACGGCCTCGGCCGATCGGCCCTCGTGGCGAAGGTGTTCTCCCCGTACCTCGTCGCGGCCCAGGCAACCCCGATCCTGGCCCTTGCCCCGGTGCTGGCCCTGTGGTTCGGGCCGGGCTTGCTGGGCAAGGTGGTGATCGCCGCCCTCATCGTCTTCTTCCCCGTCGCCGTCTCGACCATGGTTGGTATTCGAACCGTGGATGCGCGCTTGCTGGAGCTGGGTCGCAGCCTGCGTGCCACGCGGCGCCAGGTCCTCCTGACCCTCGAGATTCCCGGAGCCATGCCGTCGATCTTCGGCGGGCTCCGGATCGGCATCACCCTCGCCGTGGTTGGCGCGATCGTCGGGGAATGGGCGGGCGCCGAGCGTGGTCTCGGTGTCCTGGTCAACATCGCGCGCGGCAGCCTGTTCGATATCCCACTGATGTTCGCCACGCTGGTGACCATCGCCGCTCTTGGCGTGGTCCTGTATCTCGTCGTCGTCCTGGTTGAGCGCCGCCTCGTTGGGGCTCGCTGACCGCATCGTGCAAGGAGTCCCTGTGCATCGCCGTTCCGTCACCGCATTCGCTCTCGTGGGCGTCCTCCTGCTCGCCGCCTGTGGAGGAGGCGGCTCCGCCTCCACCCCTGCGTCGGGCGCATCAACTTCCAGCCCGGCAGGGTCGAGCCAACCGCCGTCGGTGAGCCCCGTCCCGCTGATCGTTGGCCTCGGCTACATCCCGAGCGTCCAGTTCGCGCCGTTCTATCTCGCCGATCAGGCGGGCTTCTACCGCGACGCCGGTCTGGAGGTGACCTTCCAGAACAAGATCGATCCGGATCTCGTCACGCTCGTCGGCCAGGGCAGCATCGATGTCGGCCTGGCGGACGGGACCAGCCTGATCCCCGCGGTAAGCCAGGGGATCCCGGTCCACTACCTCGCGACGATCTACCGTGACTTTCCCTCGATCGTCTTTGCGAAGACGACGTCCGGCATCAGCTCGGCCGCGGATCTTCGCGGCAGGAAGATCGGGATTCCTGGCCGCTACGGATCGTCCTGGATCATGCTCCAGGCCCTCCTGGGATCCGCGAACTTGACGGTCGACGATGTCGAGATCATCGAGTACCCGGATTACGGGCAGGGCGCCGCCGTTCAGCAGGGTGCGGTCGATGCGGCCACGGGATTTGCCAACAACGAGCCGGTACAGCTCCAGCTCGCCGGATTCCCGACCACGGTCCTCCACGTCGACCAGATCGTCCCGTTGCCTGGCCCGGGCCTCATCAGCGGCACGACGACGCTCGCCGGCAAGTCAGACGCGATCAGGGCCTTCGTCGCAGCCACGTTGCGGGCGATGGCCGAAATCGCAGCCGATCCCGACAAGGGCCTCGATGCCGCCATCGCGGCCGTGCCGGAACTCGGCATTGATCGAGCCACGCAACGGGCGGTGCTCGGCGCCACGATTACCGCCTGGCAGGGTTCTGCTCCGGGTTCAGCGGCGATGGGGGGGATCGACGTCGCGGGCTGGGAAGCCTCGCTCGCCTTCATGACGAAGCTCGGGCTCGTGCCGAACCCGATCAAGGTCGAGGATCTGATCCGAATGGACCTGCTGCCGGGCTGAAGTAGGTCCGCCGGCGGACAGCTCAGCTGTCCGCGAAGCGCTGCGAGCGGGCTTCAGCCCCCCGCGAGCGGACCTCAGCCCGCTGCGATTGCTGCGTCGAGCTCGTCGTCGGACGGCTCGCGCAGCACCTGCGACGGTCGCCCCTCGTCGCCGATGAGAATCGTGGGGGTCACCCGGCGTCCGTCGTTGTAGAAGCGGTTCAGGGTGTCCGCCACCGCATCCAGCTCGACATTGCGGTAGACGTACTCGGTCCCGATCCGGTCGAGGTGCGCCCGCGAACGGATGGTGTCCTCGCAGGTGTCGCGGCCAAGGATCAGGATTGAGACCCGGTTCGTATTGTGCATCGGCCCAGTGTGCCTCAGGCGTCGAAGCGCGGTGATTCGCCTCGCGCCGCGGCGGTCGCCGCGGCCAGGACAGCGGCGCGCGTCGGCTCATCGTGGGTATGGGCGTTGCAGCTCAGACAGGTGATCGTCGGACGATCCACGGGCTCGAGGCCCTCCTCCGGCACGTGGAGCCCAGCAAGCTGAAGTCCGGAAAGATCCACGGTCACTCGATCGTGCGCCCGGACCGGGCTGTCGATCTGCCAAGCCGCGGCGGGACTGTGGCAGGTGGGACAGAGTGGCGTCGCGGCTGTCGTCATCGTGGCCGGTTCCGTGACGGTGCGGCCGGTCCACCCGCGAATGAGCGGCCGGACGTCGGACGGCCCTGGGCGACAGATCGACCAGGTGCTGCCGGATGGCTCGCGCTCGGGCCGGGCTGGCGATGGCCCCATGGGCGAGCAGATGAGGGCGGCCCACCGTCGTGCCGGGCAAGGCGCTCACCTGGGAGTGCCTGGTGGCTGCCGATGGACGGGCGGGCTGCGGCGTTCGAGCCCCAGGGCGCGGCCGGTCGCGGAGCGTGGGTACCCGGTCGGGCGTGCGCAGGCGACGGCCGGCCCTGGCCAAAACCAGATCGCGAGCCACCGGGCGAACTCCCGCGGCGTGCGGGCATGTTCGGTCGAGGTCCGGGACCGCCCATGGTCCGGAGTCGGATCGGTTCGGGCCGGATCGCTCGGTCGGGCTCATAGCCCGCGATGATTTCGACGTCGATGCGATGACCCAGGAGCGTCTCGATGTCACGAAGCAACTTCGTCTCATCGACGCAGACCAGGGAGATCGCGTCACCAGTGATGCCGGCGCGCCCGGTTCGGCCGATCCGATGGAGGTAATCCTCGGGCACCATCGGCAACTCGTAGTTGACGACGTGCGGCAGTTCCTCGATGTCGATGCCACGGGCGGCGACCTCGGTGGCAACGAGAATGGCAATCCGGCCGTCCTTGAAGTCACTCAACGCCCGAACACGCTGATTCTGGCTCCGGTTGCCATGGATGGCGGCAGCCGTGATGCCGTCCTTCTGGAGCTGCTCGGTCAGGCGATTCGCGCCGTGCTTGGTCCGCGTGAAGACGAGGGCCTGGTCGATCCGACCGGACG